>WTGR01000514.1 GCA_011523485.1 Acidobacteriota bacterium | reverse complement strand
TCCCGGCCGGCAAGCTCAAGACGATGGTCATCCCGGTGGAGCGGCTGGCCGACGGACGGTATCCGGAGCGGCTGCGTCTGCGCACGAACCTGGAGATCTACTGGGACCGAATCGCCTGGGCGCCGCTGCGCGACGACGCTCCGCTGGAGAGGCGGCACCTCGCGCCAGTGGTCGCCGATCTCGACTACCGCGGCTACAACGTCACCGAGTACGTCGGCCCGCGCCGCCTGGAGATCCCGCGTTACGAGCTGGCCAGCCTCCGGCCCCGCTGGCGCGACCTGGTCGGCTACCACACCCGCTTCGGCGACGTCCGCGAGCTGCTGGCGGAGGTCGAGGACCGCTACGTCATCCTGAACGCCGGCGACGAGTTGCGGCTCCGATTCAAGGCGCCGCCGGACCCGCCCGAGGGCTGGCGCCGCGACTTCGTCCTGATCACCGACGGCTGGGTCAAGGACGGCGACTTCAACACCGCCCACTCCAAGACCGTCGGGCCCTTGCCGACGCACGACACGCCCAACTACGACCCGGATGCGTCGCCCGCCCTCGAGGACGACCCCATCTACCTCCGCTACAAGGAGGACTGGGTGAAGTACCACACCCGGTTCGTCGCCCCGGACGCGTTCCTGCGGGGATTGCGGCGGCCCGACCACTGACATCCTGCGAGCGCCGATGGTGGTCTTGCGTCAGGAATCTGCTGGTGCGCCAACCAGGTCAGCCGCGGGAGCGCAGACGTGCGTGTGTTTAGCTCGTACGATTCGGACCGCCGCCCAAATGCGACATCGAAGTATCATACGATTGATCTGGATGGCGCGACGCAACTGGCTTCGACTCGAGCGTCATCGTGAGCATCGACGACTCGATCCGTCACCACCTGGTGACTCTCGTGAGGCGAGGTGACCGGACAGCGGAGTTCACTCGGGCGCGGCCGACGGATTGGCGGCCTGGCGACGTGCCGAATCCCAACGGACTGCTGCTTCCGTACTTCGACGACGACTCGGCGTGGGAGTTGATCGCGTCCAGACTCGAGGATGGACATGACGTCGAGACCATCGCGCTCGACCAGCCACGCGGGAACCAGGGCTACGTCATGAAGATCGATCTCAATCCGGGGAGGCCCCTGCTCTACGTCAAGCTTGAGCTCGGGTCCGGCGAGGTCATCGGACGCAGTTTTCGCGAATCGGAACGAAAGCGAGGGTAGTGGCGGTGGCGGGTACTGGCTCAACTCGATCGCTTCGTGCCGTCAAGCAGGGGCGGCCGTGTGCACGGTGTGGGGCAGAAGCGGTCGACACGGTGGAGCATCGTCACACGTTCCGCTACGGGGTGGGCGAATCGGCAGCGGACCTGACCGTGGACCTCCCTGTGCGTCGATGCCGGACGTGCGGCTTCGAGTTTCTCGACCGGGAATCGGAGCGGATAAAGCTGGAAGCTATCTGCGATCATCTCGGTGTCCTGTCACCGTCCGGTATTCGAGGGATCCGAGAGGGCTACGGCATGACGCAGGCCGAGTTCGCAGAGGTCACCGGGCTCGGCACTGCAACCCTGGTACGTTGGGAAAGCGGATCGATGAATCATACCCGAGCGTACGACCGCTATATAAGGCTGCTGGAGAACAGGGACGTGATGCGGCAGCTCAGGGAACTGGTCGAACCGGCCGCACCCGGAAGAGATTCGATCACTATCGACAATCGGTGGCGGGCATTGAGAGAAGACCGTCCTCGCGGGAGACCTCCGTTTTCGCTGCGTCGTAGCGGTCGACTGCGAATCCCTGCGCAGCGTCAACAGCGGCGAGATGCTCCGGGTGCAAGGCGGATATCTGACGGACAGGTGAACGAAACGAAACGGGTGCGAGGCGATCTGCGGCGCCCGGCAGGATCCGACGGCGTTGTTTCCATGCGACCATGAATCTGATTGACTCCAATGTACGTTACGACCTTCTACTCTTTCAAGGGCGGTGTCGGGCGGACGATGGCACTCGTGAACGTGGCCGTCGAGTTGGCGCAACGTGGGCGCCGGGTACTCGTCGTCGACTTCGATCTGGAAGCTCCGGGCCTAGATACGTTCAGCCTTCTCCGGTCGCGTAAGAGACGTCGCGGCATTGTCGAGTTCGTCAGCGAGTACCTCCATACCGGCAAGGCTCCAGAAGTCGAACGGTTCATCTACGAGACAAAGGATGTCGGTCGGAACGGGGGCTGTCTGTGGGTGATGCCGTCCGGAAAAGAACACGAAAAGTACGCAACCAGTTTTAGGGAGATCGACTGGCTCGATTTGTATGAGAACCGCGACGGGTACCTGCTGTTCGAGGATCTAAAGGCGCAGTGGGAGCAGGTCGTTCAACCGGACTACGTGCTGATTGATTCTCGGACCGGACACACCGACACGGGAGGCATCTGCACGCGGCAGCTTCCCGATGCGGTCGCGATTCTATTTTTCCCGAACGATCAGAACCTCCGGGGTCTGACCACGGTTGTGCAGGACATCCGGTCCGAAGCCAGGAACCCTCGCAACAAGGAAATCGATCTGCACTTCGTGATGTCCAACGTGCCGGATCTGGACGACGAAGATCGCGTACTTGAAAAGAAAATTGAAGCCTTTCGGGAAGGACTCGGTTTCGGTGACGAACTTCTCGTCTTGCACAGATACGACAGCCTGTCACTTCTGAACCAAGTGATATTCGCGAAGGACCGACCGGGGAGTCGACTCGCGAGAGAGTATCAGGAGGTCGTCGACGCTATCGTCCGGCGGAATCTGGCCGACCGTGACGCGGCGGTGCGCTACATCGGGGAAACCGCTGACCGTCTTCAGAGAGTGGAGTACACGCCATCCGAGGAGATCGAACAACAGCTTGGAGTGATCGCGAGGGATTATGCAGACGACGGAGCCGTGCTCTTCGCGCTCGGCAAGCTGATGGAGGACTACCGCCAACCGGAAAGGGCGGAGTCGCTGTTCAACTGTGCGATCGAGACCGGATGGGATGATCCGGAGGCCTATCTGAGGCGAGCACGTCTCCGAGCGGACAGAGAGGATCCGGCTGGTGCGAGTGAGGATGCACTGCGCCTCCTAGAGGCAGAGGGCCTGGCTCCTTCGCTCGTCCTGGCTGCGGCGCGGCTGGTTGTGTCCGGCCGGGCCGCTGACGTGGCAGCGTCGGCGGCGGTGACGTCCATGAGCGCTGGTGGTCGAATCTGGGTTGCCGGCGAGTTGGAACGTTCGCCCGACGAGATTGCCATCGCGGTCTGCCTCTTGGAGCCGATGGTCGAAGATCGCACACTGTCAGCAGGCGAGCGGGAATCCGCACGAAGCCAGTTGGCGTCGCGGTATCTCGGAATCGGATCGTGCGGCGCAGCGGCGGCGCTGCTGCGCCACGAGGGGCATGATCTCCGCGACATGGAAATCGAGGACGCGTTCAGCTATGGAATGGCGTCGTGGGGGCAGACAGGGGAGGTCGTGGCTGCGCCGTTCCACCGATTCCTTGAGCTGGACGAGGAACGAGAAGAACGGGAGCCCCTTCCGAGTCGTACACATCGGATGGCTTTGGCATACTGGGCGACCGGGCATCCCGCGGAGGCGGGCGAGTACTTGGGGTACGCGCGCGACACGTTTGGTCCTGAAGGCGCACAAGTCTGGACCTCAGCCTTTTCGACCTTCAGTTGCTGGCGGTACCGGAGGGTTCCCGACACCGAGTTCCTGGAGGATCTCGACGAGATCGAGGCGCTGATCAACGGTGATGCTTCGCGGAAACCTCGCTTCATGACAGCGGCGAAGAGCTGGCCGGAGTGAGGCTGCTATTGCCGCGCGGCAGTCCCCACCCCCGCCAGATGCAGTAGACGGCCGGAAACACCAGCAGCACGACGGCGGCCGCCGTGACCACGCCGCCGACCATCGGCGCCGCGATCCGCTTCATCACGTCGGCCCCGGTGCCGGTGCTCCACATGATGGGCAGGAGGCCGAGGGCCGTAGTGGCGCTCAACATTACCACCGGCCGGACGCGGCGCGCCGCCCCGTCGAACACGGCGTTCCGGAGCTCGGTGAGCGTCGTCAGTCTCCCCTCGGCGCGGGCGGCATCGCAGGCGCGGTCCAGGTAGAGCAGCATCACGACCCCGGTCTCCGCGCTCAGGCCCGCGAGCGCGATGATGCCGACCCACACCGCGATGCTCAGGTTGTAGCCGAGCACGTACAGCAGCCAAAACGTGCCGATCAGCGACAGCGGCACGGCCGAGAGCACGATCAGGGTCCGGGCGACGGATCGCGTGCTGGCGTAGATGGTCAGGAAGATCAGCAACAGGGTGATCGGCACCACGAGTTGCATGCGTTCCTGCGCGCGCACCATGTACTCGTACTGGCCGCTCCAGCCCAGGCTGTAGCCGGTGGGAATCTCCACCTGCGCGGCGACCGCTTCGCGGGCGCGCTCGACGTAGGTCCCGACGTCGACGTTCTCGATGTCCACGTAGACCCACGCGTTCGGGCGCGCCTGCTCGCTCTTGATGGCCGGCGGTCCCTTCACGAACGACATGGTGGCGAGGTGGCCGAGCGGGATCTGCTGCCGCGTCGGGGTCTGCACGAGGATGTCCCGCAGCGCCGCGGGGTTGTCGCGCAGGTCGCGGCTGTAGCGCAGGTTGACGGGGTAGCGTTCGAGCCCCTCCACCGTCGTGGTGATGTTCATGCCGCCGATGGCCGACTGGATGACGTCCTGCACGTCGCCGACGGTGAGCCCGTAGCGGGCGATCTCGTCGCGGCGGACCGAGAAGTTGAGATAGTTGCCGCCCATCACCCGCTCGGCGTACGCCGAGCGGGTGCCCGGCACGCCGCGGACGACGGCTTCGACATCGCGGCCCACCTCCTCCAGCACGGCGAGATCGGGTCCGGAGATCTTGATGCCCACCGGGGTCTTGATGCCGGTCGACAGCATGTCGATGCGGGTCTTGATCGGCATGGTCCAGGCGTTGGTGACGCCGGGGAACCGGATCGCGCGGTTCATTTCGTCGGTCAGCCGCTCGGGGGTCATGCCGGGGCGCCAGGCGTCCTCCGGCTTGAGCTTGATGGTGGTCTCCAGCATGCTCAGCGGCGCCGGATCGGTCGCGGTGTCGGCGCGGCCGACCTTGCCGAAAACGTGCTCCACCTCCGGGAAGGTCCGCAGGATGCGGTCGGTCTGCTGCAGGATCTCCCGCGCCTTGGTGATCGACACCCCCGGCAGGGTCGTCGGCATGTAGAGCAGGTCGCCCTCCCAGAGCGGCGGCATGAACTCGGAGCCGAGCCGCGAGTAGGGCGCGGCGGTTGCGCCCAGTGCCGCCAGCGTCACGACGACGACCGCCCAGCGCCCGGCCAGCACCAGCCGCAGCACGGGCCGGTACAGCGCCATCAGCAGCCAGGAGATGGGGTTGGCCTGCGCCGATACGACGCGGCCGCGTATCCAGTAGCCGACCAGCACGGGCACGAGGGTGACGGAGAGCAGGGCGGCGGCGGCCATGGCGTAGGTCTTGGTGAACGCCAGCGGCTTGAACA
>WTGR01000396.1 GCA_011523485.1 Acidobacteriota bacterium | reverse complement strand
ACGTCACGGTGTGGAATGTCGCGGTGGAGCGTCAGATCCGGGTCAGGGGACCGGATGCGGAACGGTTCACCGACTACGTGATCACCCGGGACGCGACCCGGATCGAGCCGATGCACGCGAAGTACGTCATCTGCTGCAACGAGAAGGGAGGGATTCTGAACGACCCGGTGCTGCTGCGGCTTGCCGGGGACGAGTTCTGGTTCTCGCTGGCCGACTCCGACCTTCTTTTCTGGCTGCAGGGCGTGAACGTCGGGCTCCGAATGGACGTGGAGATCGACGAAATCGACGTCTGTCCGCTGCAGATCCAGGGGCCGAAGTCGCTCGATCTCATGGTCGACTTGGTGGGCGGAGGCATCCGGGACATCCCGTACTACGGCCTCATGGAGGCGGAGGTCGCGGGCACCTCCGTGGTGGTTTCGCAATCCGGGTTTTCGGGCGAGAAGGGGTACGAGATCTATCTTCGCGACGCCACCCTGCACGCCGAGAAGCTGTGGCGGGCCGTGCTCGCGGCCGGGGAAGCGCACCGCCTGATGGTCATCGCTCCGGGCCATCAGCGCCGGATCCAGGCCGGAATCCTGTCATGGGGACAGGACATCGACCACGAGACGAGTCCGTTCCAGTGCAACCTTGGCTACCAGGTGCCGCGCGAGAAGAAGGGGGACTACATCGGGCGCGCCGCGCTGGAGCGCCAGCGCGCCGAGCTGGACGCCGGGCGCTGCCCGTTTGCGATGGTCATGGCGGGGATGACGCTGGGCGGAAAGCCCATCGACGACTACGCACCGGACTTCTGGCTCGTGTCGGACGCGGACGGCGGCGACCCCATTGGTTATCTCACGTCACCTTGGTACGCCCCCGAATTGGGCTGCAACATCGCGCTCGGTTACGTACCCGCCGGAAGGTCGACCGTCGGCACGGAACTCACGGTGTGGCTGCCCGACGAATACGCCAGCGAGCCGGGCCGACCGGACTCTGCGCGCGTGTGCAAGGTTCCCTTCCGCCCCTCCGTGAACCCGAGCGCCCGCGAGGTTGCGGCGGCTCAAGGCCTCGACGCGACGGTCTGAGAAGGGTCGCCCGGTCGCCTCACGACGTCTCATTGACGCCATCCGGGGTTCCCCCTCGGGTTGGGGTTCGCAGAGATGACAGCCAATCGGCGGCATCCGCCAGACCGCCGAAGGTGAACAGGTGGATGTCAACGGCCGGCGTGTTCCCGTGATCGGCCAGGTACCGGGCCAACGCCAGAGCGATGGGGGTCGGCGACCATCTGCCTGCCAGCCGGGCGATCCCGGGCTTGCGCTTCAACGCCCGTGCGGACGCCCCGACTCCGGAGCGGATCGCGTAGCGGATGAGCGCACTCAGCGCGACCGGCCCCGGCATCCCGATGCGGACCGGCAGGGTGCAGCCGGCCTCCCTCGTCCGCGCCAGCCAAGCGAGCGCGGGAGAGGGCGAGAATACGAACTGTGTTACGATCCAGAGCTCTGTACCCGTCGCCCGGGCGTAATCCATCTTGCGCCGGAGCGCTTTGTCCAGGTCGCCTGGGGCGACGAGAGGGTGCCCCTCCGGATACGATGTGACGCCGATCCGCCGGAGACCGTGTTCGGCGAGCCGCCCGGAATCCAGCAGGGCCAGCGTATCGGCGTAGGGGCCTGCGGGTACGCGGCGGTCTCCGCCCACCAGCATCAGGGCGTCCACGCCCGTCTCCACGAGCGCCGAAAGCCAGTCGCCGAGTTCGTCAGCGCTCCGGACCGAGCGCGCCGACAGGTGTGGCACCGGCTCAAGGCCCGCCGCCAGCACCCGTTCGCAAGCGGCGATCGTGTCCGGCCATCGGCCCTTCGGCAGAAACGGCACGTAGACGGCGGCCTCGCTCGGTACGTACCGAGCGAGGACTTCCGGAGGCGGCACCTGACTCGTGGGCACTTCGACCGAGGCACTCCGAGCCAATTCGAGAAGCGCGGCACGGGCCTCGATCTCTGGAGTTGGCGACATTCGGTACCTGCGGCTGGTTGATCGCCGGCCGGTGGGCTGCCCGACCGATGGCGTGTGGGCTGGCCGTCGTCAGATCCGCTCGCTGAGACGCAGCCACCGAAGGTGGTTGCGCACGTTGTCGTGCTCGAAATAGGCGTCCTGCAAGTGGCGCGGCCCCTTCGAGCGCAGCGCCGTGCGACCGTGCAGCACCCGGTGTCCGGCGCACAGCAGAATCTGGCCGCCCTCCAACCGGAACGAAACCTGGGCGCCGGGCGCATTGACGCGCTTGGACAGTTCATGGTATGCGGCGTAGAAGTCTCCCAGCCGGGGCTCCGACAGGGGAACCGCCTGCATCTGCGCGGTATTGAAGCGCATCATCGTGATCTCGCAGTCGCCGTCCAATTCGACCATGGGCTTGACCGCGTAGCACTCGTATTGCTCGCTGAAGATGCGGAACGGCACCGGTACCGTGCATAGAACCTCGAACTTCTCCGGGTGGTCGCCGCGCAGTTCGTTGAGCAGCCCGAACCCGTCCACGACAACGGATTCGCCGCCTTCGCACGCGTTCACCAGCATGTGTAGCGCCTGCACGTTCGGCGGCCACGTGTAGCTGGTGAAGTCGTTGTGCGGTGCTACCGCCAGACCCGTATGCGCGATGTTGTATCCCTTCGGATCGACTTTGACGTTGTGAATGCGCTCGAACAGCACCTCGCGGATCGGGCCCAAACGGGTCGTGAGCTGCTCCGACGACTCCGGCTCGGTGGGAGCGTCAACGAGCACGCAGACCCCAGTCCGCAGAAACTCCTCGATCAGTTCCGCCGCCGCGCGGTCGCTCGCCAGAAACCGCTTGTAGTCGAACCGCCGCGGCTGGAACCCGCCGTCCCAGTAGCGCGGCTCGAGGCGAGGCAGACTGAGGTAGCCCCGAATCTCGCTCGACCGGTAGCGGGTGCGGTGTCCGTCCGGCCAGACCATGCAGATCGCCTCGTCCCCGGATCCGCCGCCTTCGATGCCGATTTCGAGCGGTTTCAGGTCCTTGGGGACCCTGAAGAGGTGGAACCGCTTCTCCGTCGTCTGCATGACGCGGCACTCGCTGCAACTGCAATTGTCGCGCAGCCAGAGGTAGGGGAGTTCGGTCCGCTCGCCGCTGCCCCAGACTGCGGACAAGGCATGGGCGTCCCGGGTGAGGCTGCTGATCGAATGACGCATGGTACGATTCCCTCGAATTTCCGGTGTGGTCGTCCCCGTTGGCCGCAGGGACTTGGGTGATGGTGCTTTGAGTCTGAAGCGCAGTCGAGCGCTACCAAGTATCAGAGGGCGACCTTTTCGCGCGTGTCAAGCGGCCAGACCCGGCCGGAGGCACTCGGTATCCGGCCCGAACTCCTGGCGTGCGCGAAACGGGGTCGGATGCGCGTTTCCGAGTATCTTCCTTCTCCTTGACATGGCGTTCCGCTTTCGCCCACGCTCTCAGCGGCGAGCCCGTCATTCAACAGAGGCGACAAGTATGGAAGATATGGGTCAGCCGAACGGTCCGAAGGTGAGCTTCACCAGCATGGCCGAGGGCACCCGCGAGGACTACGAACTGCTCGATCGACTGGAAGAGGAGTTCGTCGCCGGCACCGGCGACCGGGTGTTGGCGCACCTCCGTAAACTGTCCGGCTCGCTGGCAGGCTACCAAGTCGATCGGCTGGAGCATTCTCTTCAAACCGCGACCCGGGCCTATCGCGACGGCGCGGACGAGGAGATGGTGGTGGCGGCGCTCTTGCACGACATCGACGACCTGCTGGCCCCGCACAGCCACGGCGAACTGGCCGCTCTGCTGCTGCGGCCCTTCGTGACCGAGCGAACGCACTGGATCGTCCGGCACCACGGCCTGTTCCAGTACTACTACTACGCCCACCACATCGGCGGCGACCGCAACGCGCGCGACCGGTACCGCGACCATCCCTGGTATCAGGACGCCGTGGACTTCTGTCACCGCTGGGACCAGTGCGCGTTCGATCCCGACTACGACACCCTGCCGCTGGAGTTCTTCGAGCCGATGGTGCGCCGCATCTTCGCGCGCGAACCATTCACGCATGAGTGACCGCAGCGCCGCGCCACCCAATGCCAAAGTCGCCGTCATCGGCGCCGGCATCGTCGGCAACTGCCTGGTCGAGCACCTGGCACGCCTCGGCTGGGACGACCTGGTGCTCATCGACAAGGGCCCGCTTCCCAACCCCGGCGGATCCACCGGCCACGCGTCCAACTTCATCTTCCCCGTCGATCACGGGCGCGAGATCGCGCTGATCACCCTCGAGAGCCAGCGCCAGTACGAAGCCCTCGGCGTGAACACGACGTGCGGCGGCATCGAGGTCGCGCGCACCGAAGAACG
This sequence comes from Acidobacteriota bacterium, assembly GCA_011523485.1. The sequence continues at coordinate 1,165 of WTGR01000396.1, read as the reverse complement.
CATGGAGGAACTGCGCCGGCGCATGACCTCGGCGCGCGTGTGGGGCATCGAGAGCGAGCTGCTGACGCCCACGGAAGTCGTCGCAAGAGTCCCGTTCGTCAACCCGGACGTGATCCTCGGCGGCTTCCATACCCCGAGCGTGTCGGTCGTCGACTCGGTGCAGGCGGGCACGATCATGCGCGAGCGGGCGCTGGCCAGGGGCGTGCTCACCGTGCTGGACGAAACCGAGGTGACCGGCCTGGAGGTCGACCCCGTCCCCTTCGGCCGCCCCCGCATCCGGGCTGTCGCCACGACCCGCGGCACCATCGAGGTGACCCATGTGGCCATTGCCTGCGGAGTCTGGAGTCCGCGCATTGCTGCGATGGCCGGCGCCACGATCCCGCTCACGCCGGCGGTGCACCAGATGGCCGACTTCGGCCCCATCGAACTGCTGCTGGAAACCGGCAACGAGATCGGCTACCCGATTGTGCGCGACATGGATTCGTTCATGTATGAAAGACAGAGCGACGGAGCCATGGAGGTCGGGTCCTACGCGCATCGCCCCATCCTGGTGCGGCCCGGGGAGATTCCCTCCATCGCCGCGGCGGAGCGTTCTCCGACCGAACTGCCCTTCACGCCCGGGGACTTCGCCCCGCAACTCGAGCACGCGCACGAGATCATGGGCGAACTTCTGGCCGGCACCGAGATCCAGTACGCCATCAACGGCCTGCTCTCGCTCACGCCCGACACCCAGCAGCTGCTGGGCGAGACCACCGAGGTGGCGAACCTCTGGTCGGCGGCGGCCGTGTGGGTGCGCGAGGGCCCCGGCTCAGCGCGCCTCATCGCCGAGTGGATGACCCACGGGTACCCCCGCTTCCTGGACCCGCACGAGTCGGATGTCACGCGCTTCCAGCCCCATGAGCGCACCGGCCGCCACGTCCGCACGCGCTGCCGCGAGCACTTCCCCAAGACATACGGGATCGTGCATCCGCGCGAGCAGTGGGAGTCCGCGCGCGGGATCAACCGGTCGCCGTTCCACCCCCGGACCGAGGCGCTGGGAGCCGAATACTACGAGGCGCGGGGATGGGAGCGCCCGCAGTGGTACGCCTCCAACGAGGACCTGGTCGAGCGCTACAGGGTCCCGGACCGCCCGCACGAGTGGGATCGGCGCTGGTGGTCGCCGATC
>WTGR01000665.1 GCA_011523485.1 Acidobacteriota bacterium | reverse complement strand
AGTACGGGCTGGAACGGGTGAAGGCGCATTACGCCTACGCGCGCGGCGCGACCGGAGAGGGAGTCACGCTCGGCATCGTCGACAGCGGGATCGACCCCGATCACCCCAAGTTCGCGGGCAAGCTCGCAACCGAAAACCCGGAGAGTTACGCCCCCGACTTCGGCGCCTGCGACGACCGCGCCCAGGACGGTTCGTGCGTCAGCCTGCTCGGACACGGCACCCATGTGGGCGGCATCATGGCGGCGGGCCGGCGCGCCGATCCCGACGGCGGGGCCGGGAGCGAAAGCGCCGTGCACGGGGTCGCCTTCGACGCGCGGGTAATCTCGGTCGGCTTCCCCAGCCCTGAACAAATCGTCGAGGAGATCGTCTCCGAGTACCCCGACCCTACGCCTGAGCAACAGCGTGAGATTGCCGAGCGGGTCCGCAATATCGAGTCCGTCCTCGAGATGAGGTTCGCCTCGGCGTTCGAGGGGCTGAACGGCCGGGTGATGGGGGTCAACGCCAGCATGGGCCTGCCCGGCAACATCGAGGACTTCGATGCCGAAGCGCTGCGCGCGCGCTTCCCCAACGCGATCAGGGCGATCGCGCAGGCCGGCACGCCGGCGGGCGAGCGCACCGTCTACGTGTGGGCGGCGGGCAACTCGAACGGTACGGTCGATCTCGACGGGTCCGTGGTGTCGGCCACATCGGTCGATATCGTGGCCGGGCTTCCGGTGCGCATCCCGGAGCTGCGCGGCCATTCGCTCGCCGTGGTGGCGACCGACCGGGAGGGCCGGATCGCGGGGTTCTCCAGCCGCTGCGGCATCGCGAAGGATTTCTGCCTCGCGGCTCCGGGGGTGGGGATCACCGGCCCGGTGCCGGGCTTCTATTGCCCTGCCGGCACTGCCGCGTGCTACCTCACCCTGGAGGAGGCCGGGACGTCCTCGGCCGCGCCGTTCGTGACCGGCGGGATCGGGCTGCTGGCGCAGCACTACCGGGGCCAGCTCGGCAACGACGAGATCGTCGCGCGCATCCTCGCCACCGCCGACAGGACGGGCGCGTATGCGGACTCCGACGTGTACGGCCAGGGGTTCCTCGACCTCGACGCCGCGACTCGTCCGGTGGGCGGGATGCGGATGCTGAGCGGCGGCTCGCTATCCGGACCGTCCGCGCCGAGCGACGCCAGCGTGTTTCATCTGAGCGGGGCGTTCGGCGATTCGCTCTCCCGCGGCCTCGCGCAGGTCGAGGTCGCAAGCTTCGACGCGCTGGACGCGCCATTCTTCCGCCCGCTCGGCGATCACCTGCGATCCAGGGTGTTCGGCGGGATTGGGCTTGAAGACCGTCTCGGGAGCCTGGGGCGCGATCCACGCGGGGCCTCGTGGCGCATGCCGGGTGCCGAGCTCCGGCTGCGCCTCGATGCGGTCCAGACACTGCATCGCGGCGGCGGCGCTCACGGTTCGGGCCTCCGCGGCGAGGCGGACGTCCCTGCCGCGCTCGGTTCGCTGGCGCTTTCGCAGGAGTTGGGAAACGGGCGGCTGCTGTTCGGATATCGCGCCCATCCGGGCTGGCGGTTCGGGCTGCATGTCGGCGACGACGCTGGCAATCGCGGCTTCGGTTCGGTCGAGCCCGGACTGTTCACCGACGACGGCGCGTTCGCCAACCCCTATCTCGGCTTCGCCCGCGACGGCGCCAGCATCGGTTACGCGGCGGCCCTTGACGAGGCAGTGTTCCGCGTTGCCGCCTTCCAGGGCAGGGCGCAGTACGGCGAACGGCGCGATGCCGGTTCGGGAGAAGCCAGGGGCGTGCTGGCGGAATATCTGTTCGCCGACACCGGTCTTGCGGTGCAGGCGGGGTGGCTCGGGGAGGCGCAGGCCGCCATGGGCGGACGACCGGGCGGGGCGTTCGGCGGGATCGCCGCGGACACCGTCATGGCGGGGCTGTCGGCGCACCGCGCCTTGAGCGGCGGCTGGCACCTGCTTGCCAGTGCCCATGCGGGCAAGAGCCGCACCGAGCTTCGACGCCGCGGCATGGTGAGCGACCTGTCGGCGCTGTGGACGAGCTCCTGCTCCGTCGGCCTCGTCGGCGAAGACGTCGGCCGCGCCGGGAGCCGGCTGGCGTTCCGGATATCGCAGCCGCTGCGGGTCGAGGCCGGACGGGCAGGCCTCCGATGGGTGTCGGGGCGGACTCCGGACGGCGGGGGCACGGTCGAGGAGGCGGCGCTGGACCTTGTCCCCTCCGGCCGCCAGATCGACTTCGAGGTGACGTGGTCCCGTCCCTGGGCGGGCGGTGAGGCGCACCTGGCCGCGATCGCCACGCGCGAGCCCGGGCACGTGCATGGCAAGGATCGCGCCACGCTGCTCGCGCGTTACCGCCGCGTATTCTGACCGCAGCAGCAAGCGCGGCAAGGCGTTGCGGTCAGAGCGGAGAGACGATCGCCCGCCGCTGCCGGCGAGGATGCATCCGAGGAGAGACCGGACCATCGTAACGCGCGGTCGGCCTCGGGCACCCCGCCCGCGTTCCGGGATCGTGAGCGGCGGCCCGGCCGGGCTTTCCCCTCTTTCCGATCGCCGGTCGGGGAAAAGCCGTGGCTATGCTCAAGCGATCGGTTGGTGCAAGATCGATCCTCGCCTGGATTGACAAGGTGCGATGGCGATCATTATGGCGATCATGCGGTTCGGAACCTGGTGCCGATTGTCACGCCTCGTGACGGCGTTGTTTGTCCTCGGCGCCGTCGGTGCCTGCGGCGGCGGGGGCGGTTCCTCCCTCCCGCTGACCCCGGTCACCCCGGCCGACCCGACAACGGATGCCCCGGAGAACGACGATGGGGCGCGTGCAGCCGTCAGCGAGTACCGGCCGTGGACGGAGGACGAGGTTCACGCCACCTTCATCCCTTCGGGCCTCGACGAGGAGGGGTCGCACTTCCCCTTCCCGTCCGGCGTCCGGTACCGGCTTTACAAGGAAGTGGACAACTACAACGACCAGGCGCCCGTCATCGCGTTCGGCCAGACGCTCCATGTCGGGGCCGATGTCGCGCCGGCGGCGGGATCGCTCGATGCCGCGGGCTCGCGCGGCGGGACCGCTCTTTCCGAAGGCGAGGTGCGCGACGGTATCGCCGCCTCGGAGGCGCTCGCGTATCTGCGCACGATCGCGGGCGGCAATCTCGAGGGGATCGTCGGGCTGCAGAAGTGGAATACGCCGCCATACGTGCGGGTGGTGGGAACGGGAACCGACGGACGGTACATTCGCCTGACGCAGGATTCCGCGCGGATCGTGAACGCGGCGCTTCCCTTCACCGAGCGGCTGAAGCTGCAATCCGTCGACACGCCCATCTCGGAGGGGCGCGCGGCGTCGGCCTACAATTGGCGGTTGGGGTCGAGAGATATATTCGTGCGGTTCGTTCCCAGGTCGGATCCCCGATGGTCGGGCGCCGAGGAGGACGAGCTGGGCAGGACCAGGGTATTGAAGCCGGTCCATTACAGCGGGCAGCGACAGCGGGACGAAGTCGGCTTCGGCTCCGGCATCGTGACGGCCGATGTGCTGATCGATCCCGACGCGGTCGCCTCGTTGAGCGACGCGGAGATCACCCACCTGATCGTCCACGAACTTCTCCACGCCGTGGGTTTCATGAGCCATTTGGATGCGGGTCGCTTCCGCTCGACCCTGAACGACGTCTACGTTCGCGGCACGGAGCCGCGCTCGCTCATCCACCCGATCGACCGCGAAGGTCTGCTCGCGGCATATGCCCGGTTCAAGGCCGGCACGTTGCCGGAGACGATGACGTTCGAGAGCCTGGGGCCGTGGACCGACACGTCGCATCACATCCGTGGAGATCTGGCCCTTCCCTCCGGGGATGTGGCCTTCGGCGTCGCTTTCAGGAACGATCTTCCGCAGCCGTGGGCGTCCGGACCGGCCCCGGCAGGCGCATTGGCCGGCAACGCGGCGCTGTCTGGCACCGTCAGTTGGAGAGGCGTGCTTGTCGGCATGACGCCGGCGGGCGTGAGGGTCTCCGGCGATTCCTCGCTCACCGTCGAGTTGTCGAAGGTACGGCATCCGGCTTACGAAACGGAACCGGATGGGACGCTCCGGTTCACCGGCATGCGCCTCGCGGACGGCTCGCGCTGGGGGGATGGCGACCTCTTCTATTCGATAGAGGTCGCGGGCAACCGCTTCCATCGTGCGCGCAGTTCGTTCGTGCGTTACGGCTTCGCCGACGACCGTCAGCCGGAAGACCGGGCGTCGGGCGAAGACTTCGGGGTGGTGACCGGCGTGTTCTTCGGACACGATCACGAGGGGATGGGCGGTGTACTGGAACGCCACGACCTCTCCGCCGCATTCGGCGGGAAGCGGTGAGAGGGCGCGCTATCGCGATGGTCGAGATGAAGCAATGCTGGAAATCGCCGTTGAGCGCTGACCCGGAATGACACATGAGTGTCGAGGTTCGAACCGGGATGCCAGAGCCCGAGACGCCCGAGCAGCGCATCGTGCAGGCCCTCGCCGAAGCCAAAACGCCGCTCTCGCAACGCCAGATCCGCGAGCGCGCCGCAACCCGGCCCGCCACCGTCGCCGAAGCCCTGCGCACGCTCATCCGCAAAGGACGCGTCGAGCGCGTTGCCGAGGGCGGATACCGCATCGCCGGCACCGCGCCCAAGAACAACACGGCCCCGGCCGCCGTCAATGGCGGGGACCGCAGCCAGGCGTTACCGAACACCGTTACCGCCTCGAACCCCTAGGGAGGGAAGGTAACGGTAACGGGTAACACCCGCGGCCAATCCACCATCGCAACCCTGCGTCAAGCAGTCGGCCCATGGCCGAAAGCTCCGCTTACGGCCATGGCAGCACTTCGTCGCGTGGACAGCAGCGGGTCACCCGAAGGGCCGGAGCGGAGCGAAGGAGCCGCGAAGCGGCTTGACGCGCTGATGGCCATGCGACACTCCGGCCTCGCTATCGTCGGCGACCAAATCCCATCGAATACCGTGATCGGAGCCCACTCAAATAGCGTGAGCACGCTCACCGGTCATGGTCTTTGGCGCGATAGCTGGTATGGGCGAAGCGGATGCGTTCAGTCGCGCTGCACCACTAACAAGGCCGCTTTCGGTTTGATCGGAGGATCGGATCGAAAGATGACGCAGGCGTTGCCGTGGGCCACGTCATGAGTCCGACCGCTCTACACAACACCAAGACTGGGCCGCCCGACGACCTCGCGCCGGTGGGCCGCTGGGGCGGCGATCCGGCAGCGCCTCTCAACCGTCCATGCGGGACGAGGTTGCCCGTTCCGTCGTTTCTGCGCTAAGGGTATCCACAGGAAATGCGACACTGCCCGGGGTGCGGGCAGCGCACCTTGAGGGTTTGGGAGGATTCCATGATAGGCATATCGATGGCGCGATGGTTGGGATCGGCGTTCGCGGCCACGGGGCCGGATCGAGGCAGGCATACGACTTTTGGGTTGACATCCGACGGTGAATTCGGTGGTACAATGAGCCGCCGAGCCGCCGAGCCGCCGAGCCGCCGCACCTGCGTCCGCGTGACGGCC
>WTGR01000367.1 GCA_011523485.1 Acidobacteriota bacterium | reverse complement strand
AGTCTACGCCGTTCTACGGCGCAGACCCCGAGGGTGACGAGATCGGCTTCCGGGCGTACTTCTCCTCGACGTAATCGTCTATCAGGCGGCGGAAGGCCTCGGAGAGCTCGTCGTAGGAGCCGCGCAGCGTCGTCGCGTGGCGGCCGTCCACGTAGACCGGGCAGGTCGGCTCCTCGCCCGTGCCCGGCAGGCTGATCCCGATATTGGCCGCCTTCGACTCGCCCGGGCCGTTGACGACGCAGCCCATGACCGCCACGGTCATCTCCTCGACGCCTTCGTAGTCCGTCTTCCAGGCCGGCATCATCCCGCGCACGTAGCCCTGGATGCGCTCCGCCAGCTCCTGGAACGTCGTGCTGGTGGTCCGGCCGCAGCCGGGGCAGGCGGTGATGCTCGGCGCGAACGACCGCAGTCCGAGCGCCTGCAGCAACTCGCACGCGGCGTAGACCTCCTCGCGCCGATCGCCGTTCGGGCGCGGCGTCAGCGACACCCGGATCGTGTCGCCGATGCCCTGATGCAGCAGGATGCCCATCGCCGACGCCGACCACACGAGTCCCTTCACGCCCATGCCCGCCTCGGTCAGTCCGAGGTGCAGCGGCTGCGACGTCTGCGCGGCCAGCGCGCGGTAGACGGCGACGAGATCGCGGGGCCGGGACACCTTGGCCGAGAGGATGATCTGGCTGTCGCGCAGGCCGCTGTCGAGGGCCAGGGCGGTCGATTCGAGGGCGGACACCACCATGCACTCGTTGATGATGTCTTCCGACGTCCGGCCGAGGTCGCGGTCGGTGTTCTCCTGCATCTTCGCCATGACGAGCTCCTGGTTCAGGGAGCCGCCGTTGACGCCGATGCGCACCGGCTTGCCGCAATCGCGGGCCACCGCGCAGATGGTGGAGAACTGCTCGTCGCGGCGCCGGCCCGTCCCGACGTTGCCCGGGTTGATGCGGTACTTGTCGAGCGCCGCCGCGCACGCCGGGCGCCGGGTCAGCAGCAGATGGCCGTTGTAGTGGAAGTCGCCGATGAGCGGCGCCGTGCAGCCGGCATCAAGCATGCGCTGCTTGATTTCGGGCACGGCGCGCGCCGCGTCGTCCTGGTTGACGGTGACGCGCACGAGCTCGGAGCCCGCCTCGGCCAGCTCGATGCATTGCGCGGCGGTCGCCGCGGCGTCGGCGGTATCGGTCAGCGTCATCGACTGCACCGCCACCGGCGCGCCGCCGCCGATCTGCACGCCGCCGACCGGCACCGGCGTCGTACGATGCAGACGGATCGCGGTCGTCACTGCGCGCATGATACCAAGCCGGCATCGCGGGACGGTGACGCCGGCGACGCCGGCCTGGGCGCGGCGTCCGCCGGGTGGCGCCGGCGCCCGGCCTGCGGAACCCTCCCGGCTACGCGGCCGGCCGGACGGCGGCCAGCGCCTCGCGGGCCGCCCGCACCGTGCGATCGACGTCGCGCTCGGTGTGGGCGGCCGAGAGGAACCAGCCCTCGAACTGCGACGGCGGCGGGTAGACGCCCCGCTCGAGCATGGCGCGGAAGAACGCGGCGTACGCGTCGGTGTCGGCCGCGGTCGCCGAGGCGTAGTCCGTCACGGGTCCGGCGCTGAAGAACGGGGTGAGCACGGAGCCGGCGGCGTTGACCGTGAGGGGGACCCCGGTCTCGCGGGCGGCGTCCCGCAGACCGTCCGCCAGTCGGCTCCCGAGCTTGTCCAGCCTGTGGTACAGCGGCGCCGACAGCTTCGACAGCGCCCAGATCCCGGCCGTCATCGCCAGGGGATTGCCCGACAGGGTGCCGGCCTGGTAGACGGGTCCGGCCGGGGATACGCGCTCCATCAGGTCGGCCCGTCCGCCGTAGGCGCCCACCGGCAGGCCGCCGCCGATGATCTTGCCGAGGCAGGTCAGGTCCGGCGTCACGCCGTGGACCGCCTGCGCGCCGCCCTTCGAGGCGCGAAAGCCCGAGATGACCTCGTCGAAGATCAGCACGCTGCCGTGCCGATCGCAGAGGCCGCGCAGTCCGTCGAGAAAGCCGGGAGCCGGCGGCACCACCCCCATGTTGCCGGCGATCGGCTCGACGATGACGGCGGCGATGGCGTCGCGGTGAGCGGAGCAGAGGCGGTCGACGGATTCGACGTCGTTGTAGGTCGCGATCAGCGTGTCGGCCGCGGTGGCGCGGGCGACGCCGGGGCTGGTCGGGACCCCGAGCGTGGTGGCCCCGGAGCCCGCCTGCACCAGGAAGGCGTCCCCGTGGCCGTGGTAGCAGCCGGCGAACTTGACGATGCGGTCGCGGCCGGTGGCCGCGCGGGCGACGCGGACGGCGCTCATCGTCGCCTCGGTGCCCGAGTTGACGAAACGCACGCGCTCGACGGACGGAACCAGGCGGCAAACGAGCCGGCCGAGCTCGACTTCCTGCGCGGTAGGGGCGCCGAAGCTGGTGCCGCGACCCGCAGCGGCCCGCAGCGCGCGCGTCAACTCGGGCGGGGCGTGCCCGTGGATGAGCGGGCCCCAGGACATCACGTAGTCGATGTAGCTGCGCCCGTCGACGTCGTACAGGCGCGCGCCCCGCGCCCGCTCGATGAACGGGGGCCGGCCGCCGACCGCGCCGAAGGCGCGCACGGGGCTGTTGACGCCGCCGGGCAGAACCCGGCGCGCCCGGTTGAACAAACGGGAGGATTCGGACTGCGGCATCGGCGAAGCGAAAGATATCATGCCCCCGGCATGGTGGATCCGTGCGACGTCTGCGGCGCGGCCGGCCGCATGAGCCCGCTCGTGGAGGCCGGACTGCCCGGCGTCGGCCCGGTCTGGCTGCATCGGTGCGGCGGCTGCGGGGTCCGGCAGATACGCCCCCGCCTCTCGCCGGCCGCGCTCGACGTCCTGTACGGCGCCGACTACTTCGATTCGACCGCGACGCACGGCTTCGGAGGGTACGCCCGCCAGCGGCAGCGGTACGATCGCGACGCGTTCTTTCTCGCCCGCGAGTTGCGGCGGCTCCGCCCGGCGGGCCGCTTTCTCGAGGTCGGCAGCGCCCTCGGGTTCCTGCTCGCCTCGCTGGGGCCCATCACCCGCTGGGAGGTGGAAGGCGTCGAGATCTCGACGTTCGGCGCCTGGTACGCCCGCGACCGGTTCGACGCCAGGGTGCACCGGGGCACGCTGGAGGAGGCCCGCCTGCCGGCGGCGGCGTTCGACTACGTGCTGCAGAAGGATCTGCTGGAGCACGTGACGCACCCGCGCCGGCACCTGGAGGAGACCCGGCGGATCATGCGGCCGGGCGCGCGGCTGCGCGTCGTCACCCCCAACGGTGAGACCGACGTGCGCCCGCTGCAACGCGCCGCGGAGAGGCTGGCGCCCGGCGACGTGCCGGTGCTCGACCAGGGGCACCTGTCGTTCTTCTCGCGGGCGCAACTCCTGCAGTTGTTCGAGGACGTCGGGTTCCGCGTGCTGCGCGTCCGATCCATCGGAATACGCCGGGGGTTGCGCGCGCTCGGCGCCATTCCCGGCTGGAGCGATGGAACGCGCGGGATGCGGCGCGCGGATCTGACGGCGGGCGCGGGAATTGCGCAGACCTCCGGAGCAGGGCTCGGGCCGGAGCGGCGCGAAGACCAGGCGGCCCGGATCGACGCGGAGATCGCCGCGTGCCGGCGGCGCATCCGCGGCTGGCGGCCCTACTACCACTATCGCCGTCTCGTGAAGCGACTGGACGCCCTGCCCGGTTCCCTGGCCCTCGGCCGGGACTTCGACGTGCTCGCCGAGAAGCGCTGAGTTCGCCGGGCGTCACCTCCGGTTCACGGCGAATATGAGAGAATGGGCGCCGGGAGTTGAGGACATGATCACACGTCGGTTCGCTTTCGTCCTTTGTGCGGCGGCGGTTGTCGTTGCGGGGCTGTCGGTTCCGGCGGCGGCGCAGGACCGCACCATCAACGACGGCGTCTACACGGACCAGCAGGCGACCCGCGGCCGGACCGCGTACCGCGAGCAATGCGCCGCCTGCCACGCCGCCGACCTGTTCGGCGGAGAGATGGCGCCCGGCCTGAAGGGCTCCGGCTTCATCGGCGGGTGGAGCGGCGCGACGCTGTGGGAGTTCGCGGACTTCACGAACGCGACGATGCCGCAGGACGCGCCGGGACGCCTTACGGCGCGGCAGTTGAACGACGTCATCGCGTTCATCCTGCAGTCCAACGACTATCCGGCCGGGGAGGACGAGCTCGCGATCGATGTCGCGAACCCGGGCGATCCCATCCGCATCGAGTAGAAGCCCGCGCCGCAGCACGGCGGCAGCCTCCCGGCGAGGCCCGGCTGCGGGGCAAGCCGCAGGGTGACGGTTTCCGGGGCCGGGCGCCGGGGGCCTGCTCGCTTCAGCGCAGCCCGGCCCGCTCCAGCTCGGCCGCGATTTCGCGGGCCAGCTCCAGGTTCTCGCGAGCCGGCACGTGGTCCGGCTGGATGCGCAGGGCGCGCTGGAACTGGTCTATCGCCTCGTCCAGAAAGCCGCCCATCGCCAGGGCGCTTCCCAGGTTGTTGTGGGCCTCGGCCGAGCCCGGCCGCAGCCGCAAGGCTTCGCGGTGGTGGGTCACCGCTTCGTCGAGACGGCCGAGCTCGCGCAGCGCGTACCCCAGGTTGGTGTGCGCCGCCGCGTGGTCCGGCTCCAGCGCGAGCGCCCCGCGGAGATGGCCCGCCGCTTCCTCCAGCCGGCCCTGCGCGAGCCGCACGCTGCCCAGGTTGAAGTGTCCGTCGGCGTAGCCGGGATCCAGCTCCACCACGGTTCGGAATTCCGCCGCCGCCTCGTCCAGCCGCCCCTGCCGCTCACGGACCGCGCCGAGGCTGGTGCGCGACGGTACGTGCGTCGGATCGGCCGCGAGGCCCGCCAGGTACTGCCGCGCCGCCTCGTCCAGACGGTCCTTCTCCAGCAGCGCGTTTCCGAGCTCGTAATACGACCAGGGGTTCGCCGGGTTGCGCCGGATCGCATGCCGGTAGAGCGATTCGCGCAGCAGCACCAGATCGGCGGCGCGCCGGGGGCGGATCTGGAGCTGCAGGTGCGCCATCTCGTCCGACGACCGGTTGCCGGCTCGCACCCGCCGGGGCGGATCGTTCGGGTTGCGCGGATTGTCGGCCGAATTGTCGTAGGTGAACCGCATCGACAGGGTGGTGCCGGCCGGCAGCATGTACGGCTCGCGCACGCGGTAGACGTCCTGCCAGTCGAAGTCCCAGTCGTCGATGCGGATGAGCCAGCGCTCGGTTCCGTCGGGGAGGGTCGCCCTCCCCTCCATGGACTTTGCCAGGTAGTGCGCGTGGGGATAGACGGCGTGCAACTCGACGTCGATCGGCAGCTCGACGGCGTCGGAGACGACGAAGTCGGCAGCGCCCGGCGGAATGTCGAGCAGGTGGTCGGCGTCCAGCCGGATCAGATAGAGGGGCGGCCCCGACGGCGGCGCGTCCGCGAAGTGGAAGCCGGCCACCGGCGCGATGGTCTCCGGTCGGCCGGACGGCAGCATGTGGAGCTGCAGCACGAAGTCGGTGCCGGGGTCGAG
>WTGR01000316.1 GCA_011523485.1 Acidobacteriota bacterium | reverse complement strand
GGATCTCGTCCTCAAGGTGAAGGAACCGCTCGATCCCGAGTTCGACCGGATGCGGTCCGGCCAGATCGTCTTCACCTACCTCCATCTGGCCGCATCGCGTGAGTTGACCACCCGGCTGCTCGATCGCCGCGTGGTCGGTATCGGCTACGAGACGGTGCAGCTCGCCGACGGGACGCTGCCGCTGCTCGTGCCGATGTCGGAGGTCGCCGGGCGGCTGTCGATCCAGGCCGGCGCCGCGTCGCTGGAGATGCGTTCCGGCGGCAAGGGCATCCTGCTGCCCGGGGTCTCCGGCGTCCGGCGGGGCCGGGTGACCATCATCGGGGCCGGTGTCGTCGGCCTCAACGCCTGCGTGGTGGGCGTCGGGTTCGGGGCGGACGTCACCATCGTCGACATCAACCCGTTGCGCCTCGCCTACGTCCGGGACGTCGTCCAGGGCCACGTCACCACGCTGATGTCGAACGCCGCGAACATCGAGGGCGCCGTGGCGTCCGCCGACCTGGTTCTCTGCTCAGTCCTCATTCCGGGCGCCCGCACGCCGCGCCTCGTCACCCGCGCCCACCTGGCGCAGATGGAACCGGGATCCGCGCTCGTCGATGTCGCCGTCGACCAGGGGGGCTGCGCCGAGACCAGCCGGCCGACCACCCACCACGACCCGCGCTACGTCGAGGAGGGCGTGGTCCACTACTGCGTCTCCAACATGCCGGGCGCGGTCCCGCACACGTCGACCTATGCCCTGACCAACGCCACGATGGCCTACGCGCTGGCGATCGCCGACCGCGGCTGGCGCGTCGCCGCCGCGCGCGACCCGGCGCTCGCCAAGGGGGTGAACATCGTCGACGGTCACGTGACGCACGAAGCGGTGGCCGCCGCGCACGGCCTGCAATGCGTCCCGCTCACCGAAACGTAGAGACCGCTTCGGGGCGCGCGCCACAGCCAGAGAATCTGCCGGCGCGGTGGACCCGAACGGGAACCGACGCCGTGTCGGGTGGCAAAGTGGAATGACACCTTCCATTTCAGGTCGAGTATCGGAACCTCGGATTCCGAATCTCTCGACGGGGAGGGCCCGAGTCGCGGCGTGCTATCGTGACCCGATGGCGGAACGAGAGAGACAGGTTGCAGCCGGCCGGGAGGCCACGATGCAAACCGGGCCGCTCGGGTCCACGATCCACGTGTTGCGCGCCGACGCCGGGACCATCGCCGAGCTCGCCGGCATCGACTGGAACCGGTCGTTCTCGCGCGTGTGTCTCGATCCCCTGCGGGGGCTCATCACCCTGATGACGCCCTCGCGGCTGCACGAGGATCTCACCGACATCCTCGCCCGTATCGTGGACGCCGCGGGAAACGCGATCACCGGCGCCGCCAGGGATCTCCGGCATACGCGTCTCCGTGCACCCGCCGATCCGCCGGACACGGGAATGGAGCCGGACTGCGCCTTCTACCTCGGCGAGCGAGCGAGGGCATACCGCAACGCCCTCGCCGAGGGCGAAGCCGCGGCGGACGCCTTCCTGGAACGGACTCCGCTCGACCTGGTGGTCGAAGCCGAGATCACGCACGGCGACGAGAGCAGGATCGGACGCTACGCAGACTTGGGAGTGCGCGAGCTCTGGCGGCTGCACGGCCGCAAGGGCACCCGCGACCTGCGAATAGAGTTCCTTGCCCTCCGGCCCGGGACGATGCCGCGGGAGCTCGCCGCCTCCGAGGTTCTCGGCGGCCTCACGCCGGACGACATCCGCGAGGCCGTGGATGGAGTGCGCCTGAGTGTGACAATCGACGAGTGGACGTCAGCCGTCGCCCGCATCGTGCGCCGCCGCCGGCGCGCCAGCGTGCGCGTCCGCGACGAGACGCCGCTGTACGCGGCGCGCACCGGTTGAAGTGGCACGCCGCTCTTCGCAGCCTGTCCGACCGAGGCCCTGGCACACGACCCGGCGCTGGTCCCCCGACGCAGAGACGTTGGACCGGTGCGGAGCAAATCGGCCACGGCCGACGGCCGGTCACCGCGCCGAATACGGCGGCGGCTCGCGGTAGACGTTCTCCAGGTGCACCGCCGCCGACGCGTAGTCGGCCAACCCGACGGTCCCGGCCGGCGGATTGAATTCGATAGGCGCGCCTACCGACATCTTGCCTTCGCCCTGGTCCTCCGCGTCGAGGCGCAACTCGACCACGGTGAAGGCGGCGGCCGCAGGACTCGAGCCGTCGCTGCCGGCCCACGGGCCGTTGCGATCCCACCTTCCGAGGGGGCGGTCGGTCACCAGGACGATGCGCTCGCCGCCATCGTCATCCTCGGTGCGGTGCGCGTACTTCAAGGCGTAGCCCAGGCTGCCGCCGGTCCAGATGAACCCCACCGTCTGGAGATCCTGCAGCGCGCTCTCGAGGTTCTCGCCCTCCCCGGCGGTCTGCCCGGCCGCCGGCGTGATCAGCGACAGGACCGCGCCGCGATCCTCGTCGCCGGTCCAGCGCAGGACGTTTATCCGCAACTCCACCCCTTCGGAGCTCACGGCGCCGGTGGTCGTGCCCCGGAAGGTCTCCAGGTCATCGGTCTGCGCAGCCGCCGGGGCCGGCGCAGCAATCGCGAACGCCAGGAGCGGAGCGAGGACGACGACGCGATTCACGAGAGCCGCGGGTGCAGACATCGGACACCTCGGTAAGAGAAGAGTGACAGTCGACGTCGAAGTATTCCCGTCCATCTGTGTCCGTGTCAAGAGTCTTGACCAAAAGACAGATGGCGTTACACTCCGTGCATGGACCGCGGACCGGTCGAGGTGATGATCGAGCGCTGGGAGCGCGAGCGCCCCGACCTCGACGCCTCGTCGCTGCAGATCATCGCCCGCCTGTCGCGTCTGGCCCGCGCGATCGACGAGGACGCCGCCGCGGTGCTGCAGGAATACAGCCTGACCGACGTCGAATTCCAGTTGCTCGCCGCCATCCGCACCGCCCCCGAGAGCCGCGCCGCCCCGCGCACCCTGCTGCAGCCGCTGATGGTGACGTCGGGCGGTCTGACCAACCGGATCGACCGGCTCGAGGCCGCGGGCTGGGTGGTGCGCGCGCCCAACCCGGACGACCGGCGCGGCGTCTTCCTGGAGCTCACCACGAGCGGCCGCGAGCTGGTGGATCGCGTGACCGCGGCCTACCTGCGGAACCAGGGGGAGCTGCTGCGGGAAGCTCTCACCGCCGGGGAACGCACGCGGCTGGCGCCGCTGTTGCGCAAGCTCCTCGACTCGCTCTCGGCGCGCAATACCAAGCGCAAGCCGATCCCGCCCGAGCAGTCCGCAATCTGACGGCAACCGGACGCGCTTCAGGAGAGGGGCACGACGACGTCGAGCGTGTCGCCGTCGCGCAGGATCGTCACCGTCACGTCGTCGCCGGGACTGTACCGGTCGAGGACGGCCCGCAATTCTCCCTGCGATCTGATCCGCTCGCCGTCGACGGCCTGGATGACGTCGCCGACCTGCGTGACCTGCCGGCCGTTGCGGGACAGCTCCGTGCCGCGCAACCCGGCTGCCGCCGCGCCGCCGCCGCGTTCCGTCCCCACCACCAGCACGCCGCTGGCGCGCAGCCGCCCGAGAACGTAACGACTCAGGTAGCCACGCCCGTCCATCCTGATCCCGAGCCGGGGAGGCGTGTATTCGCCGGTGTCGATGATCTGCGGCACGACCCGGCTCACGGTGTTCACGGGCACGGCGAACCCGACGCCGGCCGACGCTCCCGACGGGCTGGCGATCTGCGTGTTGACGCCTATCAGGCGGCCCGCGCTGTCCAGCAGCGGCCCACCCGAGTTGCCCGTGTTGATTGCCGCGTCGGTCTGGATCACGTCCTCGATCGGCGTCCCGTCGAGTCCCTCGATGCGCCGCCCGAGGGCCGATACGATGCCCGTCGTGAGCGTCGCGCTCAAACCGAAGGGGTTGCCGATGGCGTAGACCCTCTGCCCCACCCGCAACCGGTCGCTGGCGCCGATAGTCACGGGGCGCAGCGCCGCCGCCGGCGCCTCGATGCGCAGCACGGCCAGATCGTGGGACGCCGACCCGCCGACCCACTCGGCATCGTAGGTGGTCTGGTCGGCCATGACGACCTCGACGGCCTCGGCGCCCCGTACCACGTGGGCATTCGTGATCACGTGCCCGTCGTCGTCCCAGACGAAACCGGTCCCCGTGCCCTGCGGCACCTCGCCGCCCATGGGACGCCCGAACCAGTCCGTGCGCCTGGCGAGCGTGGTGATGTAGACGACCGACGGGCTGGTGCGCTCGAACAGCTCGACCGTCGCCCGCTCGTCCGGCCGCAGATCGGCAGGGATCGGCGGCAGGGCCCGCTGCGGCTGTCCGGCCGAAGGCGGCGGCGCGGCAGTCCGATGCGCCGGCGGGGGTGGAAGCGGGCCGGGCGCGCAGGCGGCCGCGACGATCACCGGCAGGATCGACAACGCCGCGAAGGGCAGGACGAGCCGGCCGGCGCGCCCGCGAGGTCGTGCATCTCTCATTGTCCGAGCTCTTTCTTCCAACGTTCGATCAGATGAGCACGAGCTGGCCGCTGCGCACCCATCCGACCCTGCCGTCCTCCAGGACGATCTCGACCCACGCGTCGCTGCGCCGCTCGACCCGCACGCGGGTCCCCTCGTGCACCGTGAAGATCAGCAACTCCCGGTCGTCGGACGGCGCGCTGTGCACCGCCGCCGCCTCGGCCATGATAACCGCCTCGTCGGGCCGGCCCACGCCGAGCTCGCGCGCCATGAGGCTCAGGCCGAAGACGAGCGTCAAGCCTCCGGCCGCCGCCGCGACGCGCCGCGACCAGACCACAAGTGATTCGGCCCGCCCCGCTACGGCGACGATCAAACCTCCCATCGCCGTCAGCCAGGTCAGCGTCACGACGGCCAGCAGCACCGGGCGGGACAGCAGGTCGATCCACCAGCGGGCGACGCGCAACAACCAGAAGCCCGGCAGCGGCGTGATCTCGTCCACCGTCAGCGAGCGCGCCAGCTCCAGGTTCGCGCGCAGGTCGTCGTCGCGCGGCATCATCCGCCGCGCGCGCTCGTAGTGGAGCACGGCCGGGCCGATCTCGCCCAGGCGGAACCACGCATTGCCGAGGTTGTAGTGCAACTCGCCGCTCTCGACCCCGGTCTCCAGGATCCGCTCGTACAGCTCGACCGCGCCGGCGAAGTCGCCCTCCTGGTACAGGCGGTTCCCCTCCTCGAAGAACGCCTCCTGCGCGGCGAGCGGCGCCGAGCTGCAGGCCACGAGCAGCAGGGCGGCGCCGACGGCGCGCGAGCGCTCGATGCGCCTCGTCATCGCAGCGCTTCCCCCAACGCGGTCATCGCCTGCTCGGCTTCTGCGAGCAGGGCGGCCGCCGCGCCGTCGCCGTCGTCTCCCGCCGCCGGCGGCGCGAACCGCCGCTGGTCGCACTTGTCGAGACACGCCAGGTAGCGCTCGACGACGTCGTCGGCCACGCCGCGCGCCGCGAGCGCACGCCGGATGTCGTCGCGTACGAGCCCGGCCTCGGCGACGTTCAGCGAGTCGCCCAGAAAGCCGAGCAGCGCCTGGCTGATGCCCGCGACGAACGCCTGGTGCTGCTCCGGAGCGCGGAGCGTCCGGGCCTGCGCCAGCCGCGAGCGCGCCGTGCGCGACGCCCGCCGCCGGCGGGCGTAGGCGACGTTCCCCTCCAGTCGGTCGCGGTGACGGCGCAACGCGAGCGCGCCCGCGAGACCGAGGAGCGGCGCCAGGAGCAGAGTCCAGAAGGCGCCGCTCCCGAACAGTTGCCGGTCGATCGGCACGAACGCCGATGTCGCGACGCGAATGAACCGAATGTCCTCCCGCGCCGTCTCCAGCGGCGCCCTGACGCCCCCGATGAAGGCCGGATCGCCGGTCACCGCGTCGCCCGTCACCTCCACCGTTACGGGCGCCGACGCAGCAACCGCGTAACGGCCGCCGGCCGCATCGAAGTAGGGCAGCTCCACGGCGGGAATCACGTGCGAGCCGGGAGCGCGGGGAACCAGGACGTACTCGTAGCGCTTGACCCCGCGCACGCCGCCCGCACCGGCGTCGATCTCCTCGCTCACCTCCGGGGGGTAAACGTCGAAGTCGGGTGGAAACGCCACCGCGGGATCGGTGAGCGCACGCAGGTTGCCCGCACCGCGCACGGCGAGCCGGAAGGTGAGCGCGTCGTTGGTCGCCGCCGCCGTCGGATCGAGCGAGGCCGTCACCTCCACGTTGCCGACCAGGCCGCTGAAGGCGTCCGGCCGGCCCGCGGGAGGCAGCGGCCGCACGTCGATCTCGATCGCCTCGGACTGCACCGGCACCGGCACGCTGCGGCCGAACAGCCCGCCGCTGAAGGGATCGCCGAAGCCGAAGGGATCGCTGAAGAACCGGCGGGACCGGACCCGCACCTGCGCCTCGATCGCCAGCGGCTCGATGGTGCGCGGTCCGGCGCCGGTCGGAAACAGCGCCGCGCGGCGGACGACGGTGGTCGCATACTGCACCCCGCCCCGTACCGCCTGTTCAACGCGCGGCGCCCGCGGGACGGCAATCTCCTCGACCCAGAAGCCGGTCGTGGCGGGCAGCCGCGTGATGCCGTACGACTCGACGTCCACGCGCGTGAACAGCCGGTACTCGACGAGCACCGACTCGTTCACCCACGGCCCCCGAGTGCTCACCGAAGCCTCGACGAACAGATCCTCCGGCCCGATGTCCACACCGTTCCGCGACGCGTCCGGCGCGCTCCGCGCGGAGGCCGTTCCGGCGGGCGTCACCCGGATGGCGAGCGGCTCGGTCGCGTGGTCCTCTCCGCCGGCCCGCACCCGCACCGGACCGATCTGGTGCGTGCCTTCCGCAATCGCACGGAAACGGTACTGGTAGGTGAGCGACGTCGACGTACGGCCGTTCACGAACTGCATCGACGTCCGGGTGCTCACGCCCTCGTAGGCCGCTAAGTCGGACAAGTCCGGCAGACGCGGCTCCTCGTCCGGCCGCCCCGCCCCCGAAACCTCGACGTTCAGCGTGAACAGGCCGTCTACGGCCACCTCGGCACGGTCGAGGTAGGCGCGGACCTCCACCCCCTGCGCCGCCGTGGAGGCGGCCGCCCCAAGCACGAGCAGGACCAGGACGCTCCCGGTCAGGATGCACGCAGGGCTCCCCTTCACCTGCATCGTCTTCACCACGGTC
Organism: Acidobacteriota bacterium; assembly: GCA_011523485.1. The sequence continues at coordinate 16,257 of WTGR01000316.1, read as the reverse complement.
GCCGCGTGCGCCGGCCGGGATCGGCGGACCGTCGCTGCCGCTGAATCCGGCCGGGATCCTCGGTAATCGCCTGCAGCAGCCGCTCCGCCTCCTCACGACTCATCTGCCCGGGCTGCGGCTGCGCGTCCCCCTCGCCGGTTTCCGGTTCGGGCTGCGCGCCGCTCGACTGCCGCTCCTCCTGCCCGTCCCGCCCCGGCTGATCCTCCGTGTTCTCCTCCGGCGGCTGCTCCGGGGGTTGCCGGGATTCGGACGCCTGCTCCTGTCCGTCCTGTCCCGACTGCTGCCGGTCCTGATTCTGCTGGTCCTGGTCCTCGGAGTCGTCGGACTGCTGTTGCTGTCGTTGCTGCTGCTGTTCCTGCTGCCGCAACTGCTCCAGCGCCACCTCGAGGTTGTGCTTCGCGTCGGGATCCCCGGGGTTGCGCCGCAGCGCCTCCTTGTAGGCTTCGAGCGCGCCCTCCACCTGCTGCTGCCGGTAGAGAGCGTTCCCCAGGTTGTACCAGGCCTGCGCCTGCAGGGCCGGGTCGGCCGCCTCGAGAGCCCCGCGATACGCGTCGACCGCCCTCTCGAACTCGTCCGACTGGTACAGCGCGTTGGCGTCGTTGAAGCGGATCACCGGCGAGTCCGGAGCGGCGCGCAGGCCATCGAGGTACCTCTCGTGGGCCTCGTCGTAGCGGCCTTCGCGGTAGAGACGGTTTCCCTCCTGCACGTCCGCCCGTCCCGCCTGCGCCGCCGAGAACGACGGCCACCCGACGCTGACCATCGCCAGCACCAGCACGACGACCGGCGACACCCGCATCAGCGCAACCTCCCGACCCAGGCCTCCACGGCCCGACGCCGCTCCGGAACCAACAACTCGGCCAGCAGCAACACCAGCGCCAGGCCGAGAAAGATCTGGTACTGCTCTTCGTAGCGGGTCACCTCGCGCGATTCGATCGCCTCTCCCTCACCGCCCGTCAGCTCCTCCACGAGCCGATCTAACGCCGCTCCGGAACCGGCCGCCGCGTGATAGTAGGCGCCGCCCGTCCGGTCCGCCACCCGCCGCAGCGTCGCGTCGTCGAGACGCGTCGTGACGACGTCTCCCTCCTCGTCCCGCAGGAAGCCGTTCGGCTCGCCCGCCTCGTCGAAGCTGGGAATCGGCACGCCCTCGGTCGACCCCATGCCGACGGTGTGGACCTGTACGCCCTCGTCCACGGCGCGGTCGACGGCCGCGTCGATCGCGCCCTCGTGATCCTCCCCGTCCGTGATGACCACGAGTTGACGGCTCCGCCCTTCCAGCTCGCCGAAGCCGTCGAGCGCCACCTCCAGGGCCTGGCCGAGATCGGTCCCCGGCACCGGCACCAGACCCGGCTCCATCGCGTTGAGGAACAACGCCGCCGCCGCGTAGTCCAGCGTCAGGGGGCTCTGCACGAAGGCCTCGCCGGCGAACGCCACCAATCCGATGCGGTCCCCGTCGAGCCGCTGGATCAGACGGCCGACGGCCAGCTTGGCCGCGGCGAGCCGGTTGGGGGCGGCGTCCTCGGCCTCCATCGACGCCGACAGATCGAGCGCCACCACCACGTCCTGGCCCTCGCGCCGCACCGTCTCGACGCGGTCGCCGAACTGCGGTCGGGCGAGCGCCGTCACCAGCAGCATCACCGCCGCGAGCATCAGCGCCGTACGCGCCGCCCGGCCGCGGCGGCTGACCGCGGCGGTCAACCGGTCGATCCGCCCGCGCTCGCCGAACCGATCGAGCGCGCGCCGCCGCCGCGCCGCCGCCCACCACTCCAGCGCCACCAGCGCCGGCAGGAGCAGATACGCGTAGAGCAGGCCCTCGAATCCGAAACGAAACATCGGCTCGCCTCTTCCCCTTCCACGGACCTCTACGGCAAGCGCCTCAGCACGGTCCGGCCGAGCGCCGCCTCCAGCAGCAGCAGCCCGAGCCCGGCGCCGAGCGGCAGGTGGAACAGCTCGCCGTAGCGCGTGAACGAGGTCATCTCGATCGCGGTCGTCTCCAGGGCGTCTATCTCCTCATAGACGCGCTCGAGGCTCTCCCGGTCGGTCGCCCGAAAATAGCGGCCGCCGGTCAGCGACGCGATCCCCTCGAGCGTCTCGTCGTCGATGTCGACCTGCACCTGGACGGTGCGGCGGCCGAACAGCGGATCGTCCACCGGCATGGGCGCCGCGCCGCGCGTGCCGGCCCCGACGGCATAGATGCGTACTCCCAGCGCCTGCGCCATCTGCGCCGCGGTCGGCGGATCGATCGAGCCCCGGTTGTTCCGGCCGTCGGTCAGCAGCACGACGACCTTCGATTCGGCGCTCGAATCGTCGAGCCGCTTGACGGCGGTGGCCAGCCCCATGCCGATCGCCGTGCCGTCCTCTACAACGCCCACCTCCAGCTCCTCGATCAGCGTGGTCACCACGCGGTGGTCGAGGGTGAGCGGCGCCTGCGTGAACGCCTCGCCGGCGAAGACGACCAGCCCGATGCGATCGTTCGGCCGCCGCCGCACGAAGCTCGCGGCCGCCTCGCGGGCCGCCCCGATGCGGTTCGGCTCCAGGTCCTCGGCCAGCATCGAACTCGACAGGTCCAGCACCAGCACGATGTCGATGCCGTCGGTGGCGACGTTCTCGGCCGTCACCCCGGTCTGCGGGCGGGCGAACGCGATCAGCAGCAGCGCCAGCGCCACGATGCGCAATCCGAAGGGCAGGTGCCGCCAGCGCCCGGTGCGGCGCCGGTCCGCCCGCACCAGCCGGTCGACCACCGGGTACCGCACGGCGCCGAGCGAGCGCTCCGCGCGGGTGGCGTACCAGCAGACGAGCGGCGGCAGCAGCAACAGCAGCAGCAGGTAGTACGGGTCCACGAACCGGTCGATCATGCCGTGCCCGCCTCCGCGGGCGCCGGCGCCGCGGGCGCCGCGGCCGCCGGCGACGAAATCACCACCCGCGTACGATCCACCAGGCTCCGCCCCAGCGGGATCACCTCGCGGCAGCGTTCGAGGGCCGGCCGGTGCCTGGCGAACTTCACGAGATCGCAGCCTTCGAGCAGCCGCCGGAAATCGAGCAGCACCTCGTCGTCCACCTCTTGGCCGCGCAGCCCGTCGAGCACCTCGCCTGTCGTCATCTCCAGCGCGTCCACGCCGAAGCGTCCCTCGACGTACGCCCGGACGATGTCGGACGCCCGGATGTGGAAGACCTTGATCTCTCCCCTGTCGGGCAGGCGCTCGGCCTCCAAGGTACGAAATGCTTCGTAGGCCGTCTCGTGCGCGGGACGCGGCGGCTCGGCCGGCGCGAGGATATCGTCCGGCGCACGCCGGCGGGTCCACCGCCACAGCCAGTACAGCCCGCCCGCCAGCAGCAGAATCCCGGCCAGCCACGGCAGGAGGGTCAGCACGCTCAAGGGAATGTCGAGCGGTCCCTTGATGGCGCGGATGTCGCCGCCCTCGTCGACGCCGACGCTCGCCACGGTGACCGGCGCGGGCTCGGTCGCAAGCGTCACCACGTTCCCGTCGACGCCCACCACCTCGACCTCGACCGCCGGCACCTCCAGCTCTCCCAATTCGAACGCCGTGAGAACGAGCTCGGCGCTCGACGCGGTCCGGCCGCCTTCGACGCGCGCCTCGCCGACGCGCCGCTCCAGGACCTCGAAGGGCCCCAGGGTCTCCAGCTCGGGCCAGTTCACCGACGCGCCGGCGTCGTGCTCCACCACTATGCCGAGCCGCGCTCGATCTCCGACCGCAAGCAGCGCCGGGTCGACGGTGGCGCTGATCGCGGGCGACGCGGTCTGTGCTCCGGCGGGCATGCCGAAGGCGACGGCGAACAGCAGCGCCGCTGCAGCCGGGGGCAGCCCCCTCGGAGCCGGCTCGCCCGCTCCCGGAAGAACGTCGACCCGAACGGCACGCGCGACCGCGAGGGGCGGCCTCATCGGAACCGCCTCGCCCGCTCCCGGAAGAATCGCATCAGCCGCTCGATGTAGGGACGGTCCGCGGTCACCTCGATCACGTCGACCCCGGTCCGCCGGAAGAGCCGCGTGCGCCCCTCCCCGGCCGCCCGCGCGTCGGCCGCGAACGCCTCGCGGAACACCCGATCCGACAGATTCACGGTCAACCGCGCTCCCGTCTCCGCGTCCTCGAAGTCGACGAGGCCGATGTCGGGCAGCTCGCTCTCCCGCCGGTCCCCGATGCGGATGGCGACCAGGTCGTGCCGGCGCGCCGCGACGGCGAGCGCCTGGTCGTGGCCCTCGGCGAGGAAGTCGGAGACCACGAACACCACGGCGCGGCGCGAGACCACCCGCGCGAGGTACTCCAGCGCACCGCCGACGTCGGTGCCCCGCCCCGCCGCCCGCGTGTAGATCAGCTCGCGCAGCACCCGCAGCACGTGCCGCCGGCCCTTTCGCGGCGGGACGAACTTCTCGATGCGGTCGCTGAACAGGATCAGCCCCACCTTGTCGTTGTTCTTGATCGCGCTGAACGCGAGGATCGCGCAGATCTCCGCCGCCACCTCCTCCTTCATGCGCCCGCCCGAGCCGAAGTCTCCCGACCCGCTGACGTCCACCAGCAGCACGACGGTCAGCTCGCGCTCCTCCTCGAACACCTTCACGAACGGGGCGCCGGCGCGGGCGGTGACGTTCCAGTCGATGTTGCGGATGTCGTCGCCGTACTGGTACTCGCGCACCTCGGCGAAGCTCATGCCCCGGCCCTTGAAGACGGAGTGGTACTCCCCGGAGAACACGTCGTTCACCAGACCGCGCGTGGCAATCTCCACCCGCCGCACCTGCCGGAGAACCTCCCGCGGGATCATGATCCGTCTAGGGCACCTCCACCTTGCCCAGCACGCGGTTGACGACGCCGTCCGCGGACACCTCCTCGGCCTCCGCCTCGTAGGTGAGCAGCACCCGGTGGCGAAGCACGTCGAGGCCGATCGAGCGGACGTCCTCCGGCGTCACGTAGCCGCGCCGGCGGAGGAACGCGTGGGCCCGCGCCGCGCGGGCCAAGTTGATCGTGGCGCGCGGCGAGGCGCCGAACGCGATGAGCTGGCCCAGGTCCTGCAGCCCGCAGCTCGCCGGCTCGCGGGTGGCGAAGACGAGATCGACGATGTAGCGCTCCACCTGCGGGTCCATGTAGATCATCTCCACCGCGGAGCGCGCCCGGCGGATGTCGTCGGGATGGACGACCGGCGCGATCGTCGCCTCCTCGCCGGTGGCCATCCGGCGCATCACCTCGATCTCCTCGTCCCTCCCCGGGTATCCGACGACGACCTTGAACATGAACCGGTCGACCTGCGCCTCGGGCAGCGGGTACGTCCCCTCCTGCTCGATCGGGTTCTGGGTGGCGAGCACCAGAAACGGCTGCTCGAGCGGATAGGTCGTGTCGCCGATCGTCACCGTCCGCTCCGCCATCGCCTCGAGCAGCGCCGACTGCACCTTGGCGGGCGAGCGGTTGATCTCGTCGGCGAGGATGAGGTTCGAGAAGATGGGCCCCTTCTTCGTCCGGAATTCCGAGTGCTGCGGATCGTAGACGAGGGTCCCGATCAGGTCGGCGGGCAACAGGTCGGGCGTGAACTGAATCCGCCGGAACGTCGTGTCGATGGCCCGCGCCAGCGTCCTGACGGTCAGGGTCTTGGCCAGCCCGGGCACGCCCTCCATCAGGACGTGCCCGTCCGCCAGCAGGCCGATGACCAGCCGCTCCACCATGGCCCGCTGCCCGACGATGACCCGCCCGACCTCGCCGAGCAGCCGCTCGACGAAGGCGCTCTCCTGGTGGATCTTCTCCTGTATCGCTTCGATGTCGTGGTGCATGTCGCGCATCCGATCGTAACGGAGCAACCCGTGGCGCAGGTCCCGCGGCGTTCGACCGGCGGTGCACCCCGCCGGGCCCGCTGCCCTCCGTCGAATATGCCCCGAATGTCGCTTGCGATCAAGAATCTTGACACAGAGTCATGGCGCGTGGTACCTCTCGACTTTCGCGCCCGTCGCGCGGGGGCCGAATCGGAGTCGAGCGGCAGGAGCGGAAGCGGACTCTCGCCCGGCAGAGTAAGATCCGGGACAAGATCATGAACGAACTCAACAAGACGGCCATCTTCGTCGGCATCGCCCTCGTCCTCGGCGTCGTGGCGTTCGCCAGCGCCCCGCGCCGGGCGGCTCCCGATCTCTTCTTCGACGTCGGCGAGGCGTTCTTCCCCGAGTTCGCCGATCCGGACGCGGCCGCGTCGCTGGAGGTGATGGAGTTCGACGAGGATACCGCCTCGGCCACCCCGTTCCAGGTGACCAACCAGGGCGGGTTGTGGACCATCCCGTCGCACCACGACTACCAGGCCGACGGCGCCGAGCGGCTGTCCAACATCGCGGCCGACATCATCAGCCTGGTCAAGGAAGACTTCCGTTCGGACAACGTCGCCGACCACGAGGCGCTCGGCGTCATCGACCCCTCGGACCTGACCACCTCCAGCCTGGTGGGCCGCGGCACGCGGGTGACCGTCCGGGACACCAACACCGAGATCCTCGCCGACCTGATCGTCGGCAACCGGGTCCCGAACCGGCCCGGTCTCCGCTTCGTGCGCATGCCCGAGCAAAAGCGGGTCTACACCGCCCGCTTCGAGGCCGACATCTCCACCCGCTTCGAGGACTGGATCGAGCGCAACCTGCTGGAGGTCGAGCGCGACCAGGTCGACCACATCGTACTCAACGAGTACACCGTCGACGAGGTCACCCGGCGGGCCTCGGCGCCCAGCGAGTTCACGCTCGACAAGGTGGACGACACGACCTGGAACGGCTCCGGCGTCCCGGAGGACCAGGAGGTCGACTTCGTCGAGGTCAACCGCCTCGTCGGCGCGATAATCGGCATGCGCATCGCCGGCGTCCGTCCCAAGCCGGCGGGAATGACCGGCAACCTGCGCGACGCCGCCATGGCCGGCCGCATCGGCCAGGCCGACATCATCGACCTGATCAACAAGGGCTTCTACCCCACCGCCGAGGGGGGCCTGCTCTCCAACGAGGGCGAGCTGCTCGTGCGCACCACCGAGGGCGTGCTCTACACGCTGCGCTTCGGCGAGATCGTCTACGGCCGGGGCGACGCCATCCTGCTCGGCAGCGACGAGAGCGACGACGAGGAGGCCGGACCGGGCGAGAACCGCTACGTCTTCATCACCGCCGCGTTCGACGAGGCGGCCCTTCCGGAACCGGACGCAGCGGACGCCGACGCCCATGCCTCCTGGGAACGGCGGGTCGCCGAGGGGCGCGAGAAGGCGGAACGGCTGGCTGCGCGCTTCTCCCGCTGGTACTACGTCGTCGCGGCCAGCAGCTACGACCGCATCCACAAGCCGCGCGAAGACTTCCTGAAGGAAATCGAGGAAGTGGACGCAGCGGGCGCATAGGAATTCAGGGGTCGCTCCACATGGCAGTCCACGCCGTTCCAACGGAATCCGCTCCGCCCTCCACGGGCGAGAGCGATGCGCCGGCCGCGGTGCACCGACTTTCCCTGGAGAACGGCGACCGGCTCACCCGGCGGGACTTCGAGCGCCGCTACGCCACGCGCCCCGACATCAAGAAGGCGGAGTTGATCGAAGGAGTCGTCTACGTGTCAGCCGCCGTTCGTCTCACCAGCCACGCGGAGCCGCACTCCGTGGTCCTGACCTGGCTCGGAAACTACTGCGCCCACACACCGAGAGTTCGGGTGGCAGACAACGCCACGGTGCGTCTGGACCTCGACAACGAGCCCCAGCCGGACGTCCTGCTGCGCATCGAGCCGCAGGCCGGCGGCCAGTCACAAGTCAGCGACGACGACTACCTCGACGGGGCGCCGGAGCTGATCGTCGAGATAGCGGCCAGCAGCGCCACCTACGACCTGCACGACAAACTGCGCGTCTACCGCCGCAACGGCGTCCGGGAATACGTCGTCTGGCGCGTCCACGACCGGCGGATCGACTGGTTCGTGCTGGCGGACGACGAGTACCGCCGGCTGGATCGCGACGCGGACGGGATTCTCCACAGCACCGTCTTCCCCGGCCTGCGGCTTGCCGTCGAGGCGCTGTTGGCGGGCGAGGTCGCGGCGGTGCTCGCCGAGTTGCGGCGCGGTCTCGACAGCAACGAGCATGCGGCGCTCGTGAAGCGCCTGCAGGCGGCCGCGCAGGCCGCCGGGCCGGCCCCACCAAGCGCCTGACAGTTGGCGCAAGCACGCGCTGCAGTTTCCGCGCCAAAGCGTTGCTCAAGGCCGGGAGGACGGGCAAGCAGTGTCGTCGCCGTCGTCACCAAGCGTGCGTGGCATCATGCGCCGGCGCTCAGCCCTGATCCATGGCGCTCATGAAGCGCAGGAACCGTGCGAGATCCCGCATGACCAGCGGGTGGACCTGGCGCAGCTTGATCACCAGAAAGTCCAGGCGGTCCCAGTCGTATTCCAGCTCGAAGTAATAGCGCTTGAAGTGCCGGAACTTGAGCAGCTCGAATAGCGGGGAGAATGCCGCCTCCGATACCGCGGCCACCCGCACGCCCTCGATCTCCAGCGTCATCTTCTCGAGCAGATCGTTGTGCCAGCGCGCGGAATCCAGGCGGTTCTCGAAGTGCTGCGAGATTCGCAGGAAGATCGTCTCCAGGCAGGTGTAGTAGTTCTCCAGCAGGCCGGCGATGATGAGCGCCGACACCGGCGTCTTGCCGAGCCGGGCGATCTCGTCGTCGAGCGCGTTCTCGACAGCCCCGTGCACCGCCTCGATACGCCGCAGGTGCGCGCCGACGACCGCGCCGAGCTCACGCGTCGTTGCGTTCATGAACCAGCGCACCCCGGGCGCGGATGCGCTCGGCGACGTCTCCCGGGATCTTCTCCAGCTCGACGACGTCGACCGGCAGGGTGGTTCCGTCCATCGCGATCCCGAGCGTCCGGAAGTACTCGGCCGGCCCCCGCAGTCCTTCGACGGCGATGTCGATGTCCGAGATCTCGCTGAAGCGCGTCTGATCGAGCAGCGATCCCCACTGGTAGATGCGGCCCGGATTCACCTGCTCGGCGATCTTCGCAATGATCGCGTGCGCGTCCCGGGTGGCCAGTGCGAAGCGGGCATCGAGACGGGTGCGGCGCTGGCGTTCCCTGTCCGTGAGGAATGCCCGCACCCTGTCGAGATCGATGCCGAACTCGTTGTCCATCACACGCGAGTATAACGACCGGCACGCCGCGGCGGGCGCATTCGATGGAACGGCTCCGGTGTCCAAGCCCCACGCCGTCCGTCCGGCGACGATCGTCTCGCCGGCACCCGGCGGCCCCTTCCCGCGGAACGTGGCATCCGGGGTACGCTTCGCGGCGATGATCGTCGATCCGTACTTCTATCTCGCCGCCACCGTCGCGGTGCTCATCGTCGGCATGGCCAAGGGCGGCTTCGGCGGGGGCATCGCCGTCGTCGGCGTGCCGCTGATGGCGATGGTCGTCAGCCCCTTCCAGGCGGCGGCCGTCATGCTGCCGATCCTGATGGTAATGGACGTCCTGGCGATGCGCGCGTACCGGGGCCGGTGGGACTGGCGCAACCTCCGGATCCTGCTGCCGGCCGCCATGCTCGGCACGCTCCTCGGCTTCGCGACCGCCCGCGCGATCTCCGCCGACGGGCTCCGCGTCCTGGTCGCCGTCGTCGCGCTCGTCTACGCCGTGCAGTACTTCCGGCGCCGGTCCAGCGACCGGACCCGTCCGCCGCGCACGGGTCCCGGCGTGTTCTGGGGCGCGACGGCCGGCTTCACCAGCTTCTCGATCCACGCCGGCGGGCCGCCGCTGCAGGCGTTCCTGCTGCCGCAGCGGATGCACCGGACGACGTTCCAGGCCACCAGCGTGATGTTCTTCTTCGTGGTCAACTGGTCGAAGGTCGGCCCCTACTACTGGCTCGGCCAGTGGACGACGGACAACCTGCTGACGTCGCTGGTTCTCTTGCCGCTGGCGCCGGTGGGGGTCTTCCTCGGCCGCTACCTGCACGACCGGGTGGACGACGAGCTCTTCTTCCGCGTCGTCCACGCGTCGCTGTTCGTGATCGGCGTCAAGCTGCTGTACGACGCGTCCGGGACTTGATACCCTGGCTACAGGATGCGGCCGGCCTTCATCGGGTGGACGACTGGTCGGTCGGGTTTCGACGATGGCGCCGACTACCCGAGGGTGCGGAGAACGGCCACGGCGAACGCGGTTGCGGCGGCAACTACGATGCCGGTGGCGGTGAGCGCTACCCCGATCATCCACTTGATCAGGCGGGCTTCAAGGGAGGCGATCTCGGCACGCAGGTCGTTCTTCGTGACCAGTGCGCCGGCGTCGAGGCCTGCCGCGTCATGCTCTGCCGCCTGACGAACGGCAGCGGTAATGGCGTCCGCCTGGGCCGCTGTCAGATCCGCATCCGTCAGGCTGCGGGCGATCGCGTGCGTGTCGAACATCGTCAGGATTCCAGTGTAATGCCTGCAGGTCGCGGCCGACAACGAGGGCTTCGGCAGCACGGCAATCGACAGCGCAGAAACAGAAGGTCACAGCCAACCCTTCTGACGCGCCATGCGCGCCGCTTCCACCCGGTTCGACGCGCCGAGCTTGCCGATCGCCTCGGACAGGTAGTTCCGCACCGTCCCTTCCGGTGAGGATGATGACGCGCACGCCGCGCTCCACCAGCCTGGCCGCGAGCTCCAGCCCGGTCACGTGCGGCATCTCGATGTCGGTGAGCACGACATCCGGCTGCAGGCGTTCGGCCAGTCGCAACGCCTCGGCGCCGTCCCGCGCCCGGGCGACCACCTCGATGTCGTCCTCGAGCTCCAGCAGAGCCGACAGCGCGCCGAGCACCATCGCCTGGTCCTCGGCGACCAGGACGCGAATCAAGCCGCCGCCTCCCCGGACGCCGGCAATCGCGATGGCGGATACTCGGGATCGACCGGGATGCGGACGGTCAGGGAGTCGCCGCGGCCGTTCTCGATCGCCATGGCGCCCCCGGCCTGCTCGACCCGCTCGCGCATGCCGGCCAGGCCGGCGCCCTCGCGGATTACGCCGCCGCGCCCGTCGTCCTGCACCGTGAGGCGTATCCAACCGCCCTCGCGGACGAGGCTCGCCCGGCATCGGCCGGCGGCGGCGTGGCGGACCACGTTGGTGACCGCCTCTCGCAGGCACAGCGCCAGCACCGCCTGGCGGTCCGGCGACAGGTCGAGCGCCGGCCTGTCGAGCGTGAAGCTGACGCCGCTCGCCTCGCAGGCCAGTCGGGCATTGGCCAGCTCGGTATCCAGATCCGCTCGCCGCAAACCGGTCACCGCTTCACGTATCTCCCGCAGCCCGCCGCGCGAGATGCGTTCTACCTCGCGGATCCCGGCCGGCACCGAGGTGGCTGCCGCGAGGACCTCGGTGCCGCTCAGCCCGGCGCGCCGCAGGAGCCGCAGCTCGCCGTGCAGGGAGAGACCGGAGGCAGTCCCCGGATTCGGGGCATCGGTCCCCGCGAGCAGCGGAACGCCGGCGGCGTGCAGACGCCGCACGTTCTCGATCGCCACGTCGCCCGCCTTCGAGGCCTGCTGGGCGTCGCCGCCGGAAAAACGACCGGCCAGCGTCTGGCGCTGCATGGAGGACACCGGCGTGTCGCCGGCGGCTTCCAGCATTTCCGGCTCCATTGCTTCGCCGCCCATGGACGCCGTGACCGACAACGTCGGCACGACGAACACGCCGGTATCGGCCAGGCGCACCGCCTGATCTTTCATCCAACAACGCGTCGTGCCAGACGTGCACCAGCCCGTCGGCCCCGAGCGAAACCGCCTCCTGGGCATGCTCCAGCGCACTCGCGTGCACCACGGCGCGCAGGCCCTCCGCGTGGGCGGCCGCAATAAGTGCTCCTATCGTGTCGCCGTCGAGGGCGAGGACGTCACCGTAACGGTGAGTCACCGCCGACATCGTCGCGAGGCGTCCGTCCGGCATCTTGCGTCCTCACTCGCAACGAGCGTTCGAGCCCCGCGGGACAAGTGTCACGATCCCGCCATGGGATTCTGCCGGGTCGCAGCGGCGCCCGTACGCCGAACCGCGATGCACGCCGGCCGCCGGCGCAAGGGTCGTATGGACGGTGCGGGGAAACGCGAACAGGGCGCCGCTCAAGAAGTCGATGCCGAGCGACCAGAGCAGCGTGCCCGCGGCAACCCGACCCGGGCCCCGGTCGCCGGAAGAGCCCGGGTCGGCGGCAGCCAGGCCCCCGGCGATTGCCGCCAGCACGAAGTTGCCCAGGACCCAACGATTGACGCGCCGCTCGACCCAGACCTCCGAGGGAACGAACCCGTCCTTCTCGAACCGGAGCACCGCCCCGCCGCGGCCCCGCCCCCACGAGCCATGACGACTCAAGGGCACGGTCACCGGCGTCTCGCCGACCCGGTCGCCATCCGCCGTGATGACCGCCCGCGGCGGGTCCGACGCTACGATCACCCGGTTCATGTACGGCCTGGTCACCGTGGCGCACGCGGTCGAAGCAGCCACGGTCGCGGCGACAAGCAGCCGACAGACCGGCCGCATGTGAATCGACATGTTGCCTCCCTGATGACAACCGCACGGGCGAGCCGCCGTTCGCGTCCTGCCGTGCGGCGCTAGTGACTGATGGTACGAACCGAGCCCGACGTCGGGTAGTGCGAAGTGTCATTCGCCAGATGTGACGGTTGTCACGTCCCGGTTCGTTCGACCGCGCTGCCCGCCTGGCCACCTATAATCGCTGTTGGATGTTCGACTCCACTCCGGGCGTCATCGCGCACCCACGGCAGCATCGGCCGCGAATCCTCGTTTTCTTCCTGCTTGTCGTCTGTTTCGCCCCCGCCGCCTGCAGCGGGCTGCAGTGGGAGGACTACATGGAGGCCGCCTACCACGCCCGCCAGGACGGCCGCTACCGCGAAGCAGAGGAGTTGCTTCTGGTGGCCGCCGACCACGCGGCGGCCTTTCCCGCGAACGACTTGCGACGGGCCATGACCCTGAACGACCTCGCCGAGATCTGCGTCGCGGAACAGCGCCACGCGGAAGCCGAAGTGCTCTACCGGCAGGCGACCGAGGTCATCGAGACCGCGCTCGGCCCCGACCACCCGGACCTGGCCGCGCATCTCGCGACGGTCGGCGCGTTCTATGCGGAACAGGGGATCTACAGCGAGGCAGAGCCGCGCTACGAACGCGCGGTCGCGATCCTGGAGCGAGCGCTCGACTGGACGCATCCCGACGTCGCAGCCCTCCTCGCATCGCTGGCGTCCGTCTACTACCGGCAGGGACTCCACGCGGAGGCCGAGCCTCTCTACGAACGCTCGCTGGCCGTGCTGGAACTCGCCCTGGAACCGGACAACGTGCGGCTGGCCGAAATCCTCGAGGAGTACGCCGGATTGCTGCGTGCCACCAACCGCGGCGCCGAGGCCGGACCGCTGGAAGCGCGCGCGCGGCGCATCCGGGCCGCACCGTAGTCTCTCACTGGTCGCCGGCAAGCCACCGCCTGACCGCCTGCTGCCGTATTCACTTGCGGCATGTAGTACGGTTCTGAACGTGCAGGCGACGAGAAAGATCACCGTTCACGTGCCGGCGGACCTGCTCGAGAGGCGCCAGCCGCGGAGCATCCCAACCGTAGGCCTCGCTGTAGATCTTCCGCAACTGCTCGATCGTATCGTTCACGTCGTCTTCCGACGGCGCGTTCAACGGTACGCACGACTGCTCCAGTAAGCGCATGCCTCCCTGGGCCAGGGCGGCAATGCCCGCGTACCTGCTCTTCGCCAGCCGCGGCCCCACGTGGTCGCGATCCTTCTTGGCACCGTCGGGGCTGATGATGGCGGATGCGAAGTCGTCGGTCACCGTGCCGGCGGCGGCTAGGCCCGGGTTCATCTCTTTGGATCGGCTGCGACTGAAGGCGCGAAGCCCGGGATCATCCGATGCGTTCGCGCTTCTCGCCAGGACGATTGTCGAGATCATGGATGCCCGCGGGCAGGACGACGCCGAGGCGTTTATGAACACGATGCGCGACTACTTCCACAACCTCTCGGCGAGCCGGAAGCGCCGACACGCTGACGCGATCGCCGTCGCCTTTTGCGACGAGCGCGACCAATTCGAGGAGTTGTGGGACTACCTGAAAGAGAAGGGCGTCACCGGGAGGACGTATTCAACACGAGGGCGGACTAGGTGACTTGCCGCAGACGCTCTTCCCCGAGCGCCAGGCGGTCGAACTCGGAAGGCATGTGGCCGGGAGCGTAGCCCCGGCGGAGACAATCGAGCGCCTCGGCGATGCGATCGCGCTGCCGCCTCACGCGATTCCGCAACAAGCCCCGGTCTCCCCTGGCAGACAGGTACCAGTCCAGTTCGTGCTTCGCGGCCTCAATCGACTCGATGACGGCGCAGAACTCCTCTTCCGAAAAGTCGTCCACGGCGTCAGGCGTCACACCATCCAGGATGTCGGCCACTCGCCGTCCCAAGCGGTACATCAGCCAATCGGCGGCAACGACGGGTGCGAGCGCCGGCACCCGTGCAAGCGGCTTCTGAACGACCTCGCGTACGTCCAGTGCAAGCGCAACAGAAGGCATACAGGACTAGTGTCCTGCCCGACAATTGCGTTTAGGCGATTTGCGGCCCATGGTCGCGGCAAGGCAGGCAACCGCCGCCGTTTTTTCGGGCGTTTTCGCGCCTCTCCGGCCACAGGACCGCTCGGAATTCTGTGAAGGCAATTGTCAGGCGCGACACTAGTCTATGCCGGCCTGCGCGCCCTGGGCGACGAGATACTCGACGACGCTCTCGTACTGCAGCGCCTCGGCCTCGTCGAGCACGGTGCGGCCGGCGGCGTCGACCGCGTTGACGTCGATGCCGAGATCGACGGCGAGCATGACCGCTTCGAGGGTTCGCAATTCCGCCGTGGGAGCACCGCTGTACGGCACCCAGGGCCGGGCGCGGCGGCCGCCCATCCCGAAGGCGGCCATCAAGGCTGTGGTGCGCTCCGTCTGCCACTGCATGCGGCCGTCGACGATGTAGTCGACCTCGTGCACGAAGTGCGGATCCGCGCCGTGGTCCGCGAGCAGCCGCATCAGGTCGATCCGAGCGAAGCGGGCGGCAAGCCAGAAGGGGCTGGCGCCGACGAGCGGCGGCGGGTAGTGATGGTCCCTTGACGCGCGGCGGGTGGGCGTCCAGGTCAGCAGCGGCTGGTTGGGATCGGCCCCGTACGCGAGCAGCGCCGCGACCATCCGGCGGTCGTTGCGCATCACCGCGTCGTGCAGCGCCGCGAAGCCCGCAACGGCGGCGTTCGGGTCGGCGCCGTTTTCGAGGAGGAACTCCAGCAGCTCGCGGTGGCCGCCGTGGGCTGCCAGCACGACCGCACCGACCCCCCAGGCATCGGCGTCGTCGACGTCCGCTCCCGCCTCGACCAGGACGCGCGCAGACGCCAGATCGCCGGCGCGGACGGCGAACAGCAGCGCGGTGTTGCCGCCGTGGGGGATCTCGCGGTTGTACTCCGGCCGGCTGTGCGGGGGCACGGCCATGACCTGCGTCCAGACGTCCGAGCGCACGCCCAGGTCGGCACCGGCCTCGAGCAGCGCCTCGACGACGGCCGGATGCCCCTGCGCCGCCGCCCACATCAGGGCCGTCTGCCCGCGCGAACCCTGCCGGTCGAGATCGGCGCCGGCGGCGGCGAGCTGCCGAACCACCTCGGTGCTCCCGGCGCGGGACGCCACCATGGTCGGCGTCTCGCCGCTCAGGAGCGCGCGGTTCGGGTCGGCGCCCGCTTCCAGCAACATCCGCACCACGGCGGTGCTTCCGTTCTCGCTGGCCGCCCAGAGCGGGGTCGCACCCAGATCGTTCGCCGCACCGACATCGGCGCCGGCGTCGATGAGGAGACGCACGCTCTCGCGGTCGTTGCGGTGGCTCGCCCAGAGCAGTGCGGTCGAGCCATCCAATTCGGCCGCGCCGGCAGCGGCGCCGGCTTCCAGCAACGCCCGGACCCCGGCGGCGTCGCCCACCCGGGCAGCATCGATCAGGCCCGCATCGTCTGCGGATGCACGAGTCTCTGCCGGAGCGGACTCTCCACTCTGTGCCAGCGCCCCTGACGGGAGCAGGAACACCGCCGTGGCGAACGCGCCCGCGACCGCGAGAGCCACCAACCGCCGCACGCGTTTGCCCGGGGCTCGCGACAGCCCCCCGGCGAACCGAAGGTCACCAACGACGGACGGTCTCGCGCGCATCGCCATTCCCCCTGGCGGCCGGTCCCACTACAGGTCGGACAACGTGTCCAGCGGCAGACGCCCGGTGCTGCCGCCGACCCGGTCGACCGGGACGTCCATCTTGTCCATCAGCGTGAGCAGCAGGTTGGCCAGCGACGGCTCGTTCC
>WTGR01000346.1 GCA_011523485.1 Acidobacteriota bacterium | reverse complement strand
GAAGACATTGGACGAAGCCGTGTTCCGTCCCTTGACCACCTTCCCGAACAGGCCGCTCACGCTGACGATGTCGGTCGCGTTGATGATGAGGCGACCTCCCACGAGGTGGATATCCTCCTGCACCTCCGGAAATCTGGCCGCCGAGAAGGGCGGCACTCCGATGTCCAGCCCGGACGTGGCGTTGACCATCCGGTAGTCGACACCGACGATTACGCGGCCGCCGGCCGGCACGAAGAGCGACCCGTTGAAGAACACGTCCGCCGGGATGTCCTCGGTACGGTACCGATAGCCGACTTCCGCACTGGCGCCGACCCGCTCGGCGAACTTGCCGACGATGATCGAGCCTTCGAAGCCGTTGCCGCCGTCACCGAGGGCGTTGATGTGGCCGGTCTCGTAACCGCCGGCCGCGATCGCCCCGACGCGGAACGCGACGCTCGGAGCGTTGCTCACCAGTTCGTCCACGACCCGCCACGTCAATGCCACGTTCGTGTCCACCAGGCCGGTGAAGCTCTCGGACGTGGTCGGGGTCCCCATGGGCGGCCCGGGAAAGAGGCTCGACGCCGCTCCCGACTGCACGTCGATGGCCACCGCATCGGTAAATGCGTAGTTGAAGCCGAACCAGAAGGTGTTCTGCGACAAGGTCGCCGGCAAGGTCCTGTCCACAGGCAGGCTGTTCTCGCTACGAAAATACTTGTCGGTGAATTGCCGCACGAACGAAAAGCTGACGCTGCCCGTCTCTGGTTCGGCAATCCAGGCCGATCCTTGCGCCGATGCCGGCGCCGCCGACAGGCCTGTCAGCAACGCCAGGTAAACCGGAACCGCCACGAATAAACGATATGTGTGTCGCATGAGCTGTCGATTCCCCCGTTCAGTGCAGTCGCTATACGGAAGCTGGCCCCTGCAGCCGGGTCTCTACCGATCGGGGAGAGCCCGGTGCACTGCGTTCAGAAGCTGGCTCTCTCGCCTTGAAGCCGGTCTCCACCGGTCACGAGAGCTTGTAGCGGCGGGTCAGGAAGTAGTACACCAGCTCCAGCCTGAGCGTGCACTCGTCGCCCTGCACCGCCGCTCCCCCGCACAGCGCCGTGACCTCCGCGGTGGCGTCGCCGGCCGCATGCGCCGTCTCGAGGTCGGACCGCAGGGTCTCGGCCCGGTTGCGGTCGAGCCGCTGCACGGGACAGCCGTTGCAGACGAGCGTGTCGAACGTAAGGGCCTTGCCCTGCGAGTACGCGGCGCGCGGGCTCACCTTGCCCGCGCCGGCGCCGATGGAGCCGGATGCCTCCGCCCAGCCGTGAAGCAGCAGGATACCGGCGGCGAACAGCACGCCAACGAACAGGACTCGCTTCATTTTCATTCCTCCCTCGGTCGTCGGTGTCGGTCGATTCCAGGTGATCGACGGTGGTCTCGTCCTGCTCCGCGGGAGCCGACATCCGCTGCGCCGCCACGGCGGCGGGCACGCGGTCCGGATCAGCGCCCCTGCCGGTTCAGGCTCCAGTCGTAGTCGTACTCGATGAAGCCCTCGAAGCCCTCGACGAACGATGCCAGATCGTCCTCGGCGTGCTCGATCAGGTGCTCCATCACCGTTTCCTCGGTGTTTCCGAAATCCTCGGCGTACCAGTCGTAGATGCTCGAGATGACGATGAAGTCCTCGTCGACGACATCCACGCCCCGCGGGTTGTTCACGTAGTCCCGCGCGCCGGCGTCGAGCAGCTCCTCGGTGTTGGCGGCGGTGAACGCCGTGTCGAGCAGATGCGGGCAACCGTAGGCCGCGCAGTTGACCGCGTAGTGAATCCGCTCGTCCTGCCAGATGGGACGCAGGATGCCGTGCTCCATGTGGTTCAGCGTCAGGTCCTCGCCGGCGACGTTGGCGTGCACGTCGTCCCACGGACCGGTGTAGGGCACCACGCCCTCGTGGATGTCCCGAATCGTGTCCACCGGATAGGCGTCCAGCACCACCTTGACCGTCAGCGCGTTGTAGAAGTTGATCCAGTAGGCCATCTGCTCCGCGCGGTTGTAGTCGCGGGGATCGAGCCCCTGCAGGTAGTCGAGATAGCCGGCCAGCTTCGCGGCGTCCCCGGCATTGCCCTGCAGCGCCTCGTAGTCGACCAGATTCACGCCCGCCTCGTCGGGGGCGATATAGGCGTTCAACAGGTCCTGCCAGGCGGAGTGATCGATGCGCTCGGCGCTGGATTCGTCGCTGGCGTCCCAACCCGCAATCTCTTCCGGTTCCGGCGCGCCGCAGGCGGCGGCGATCAGCGTCGCGCCCAGCAGCCCGATGACGATGTCCCGACGACGACGCGCCGGCACCGTTGCCTTCCGTGCCCCGAATGCCTGCATGATCGCTCTTCCTGTTTGGTCCTGCGCCCGGGGAACCGTCTCCCACACCATTCCTGTCGCCTCCCTGCCGCGAGTCGAACTACATCGCGAGAATCGACCACCTCGCCACCGCATTATGCCATGCACGTAAACTGCGAAGAACCAGGAGACCACTCTCGACGAAGCGGCGGTCATGGCTCCGGCGTCGCGCGACGGGTGCGGAGCCGGACGATCATCCCGAGAATCCCGATGCTGGCCCCGACGACGCCCCTCACCGTTCCGCCGACCTTCGACCGGCCGAAGCGCCGCCGCCGAGAATCCACCGGCGTCTCGACGATCCGCATCCGCATCCGGATCGCCTTGATCTGCATCTCCACCGTCCAGCCGTAGGCCGTGTCGCGCATGTCGAGCCGGCGCAGCGCATCCGCGCGGATGGCCCGGAAGGGACCGAGATCGGTCACCCGGTGGCCCCAGAGCAGGCGGATCAGGAGCGACGCCACCCGGTTGCCCGCAATCTGCGGCGGCGACAGGGCCCCCGGCTCCATGCGGCCCAGGACGCGCGAACCGATCACCAGGTCGGCCCCGTCCGCCGTCGCGCGCAAGAGGTCGAGCGTCTGCCGCAGGTCGCACGACCGATCGCCGTCCACGAACAGGATCACGTCCACCGGGCGGAGCGCGGCGAGAGCGGTCAGACACGCGCGACCGTAACCGGGCGTCTGCTCGACGGCCACGCGCGCCCCCGCCGCGCGCGCCCGCTCCGCGGTGGCGTCGGCGGAGCCGTTGTCGCACACGACGATGTCATCTACGACACGCTGTCCGGCCGCCGTCCGCAGCGCCAGCAGGCCACCGACCACCTCGCCGATGTTCTCCGCCTCGTCGCGCGCCGGAATCACCGCTCCGACAGTCAACCCCTCGTACATGGTTTCGGTCACCCACGTGCGGCATCGACGGGACCGCCGGCACCGGGCGGCCTTCGTCCGGCCGGGAGTCCGCGCCACCGGCGTTGCGCCCCGGCAAGACTTCCAACGCCACCGCGGCGTCGCGTCAGGTCGTAGCCGAGACCCGCCAGAACGAGACCGAACTGCAGCCAGCGCGCCCACAGGGGCTGGGCGTACGGATGCATCTGGTAGTCCTGCAGGTTGAGTCCGGTGACGTAGCTCAGCAGGAGGGCGACCGAGGCCGTCCAGGCCCAGACGCTGGGATAGACGGCCGCGAAGGGCAGCAACCATAGCAGGTACCACGGATTGATCACCGGCGACGACGCCAGCAGCGCGCCGAACACCCAATCCCCGCGCGGAATGCCGTGAGCGCCTCTTCGTGTGTACCATAAATAATAGCACCAGAACGCGGCGAACGCGAACCCGAGCACGAGCCGGGCCTCGAACCGGGGCGCCACGGTCGCGAGCAGCCCGTACAGCGCGGAGTTGAACTCCCAGTCCCGCGCGAAGACCTGCAACGACGCGAGGTCGGTCCCGCCGAGCAGCGCGAACGGACCGTAGAGCGCCGCCAGCGTGACTCCGAAGACGAGCCAGTGCCTGACGCGCGCCCCGGCCAGCACCAGCGGCGCCAGCACCAGCCCGAAGGTCTTGGCCCCGGCGGCCAGGCCCAGGCAGACGGCGGCGCCCGGCCAGCGGCGGTTTCGCGACAGGACGATGGCGGCGAGCAGCAGGCAGACCCCGGCGCCGTCCGGGTGCGCCGTGAAGGCGATCTCCTTGACGACGAGCGGACACCAGGCATACAGCAGGACGTTGGCGGGGGACGTCAGGCGCAGCAGCAGGGCAACCGTCGCGAGATCGACCGCGATCAGGACGGCCTGCAGCGCCGTGACGCTCGCCGGCTGGAGCCCGTAGCCGAACAGGAACACGAGCTGCGTGGTCGGACCGTAGATGGTCGGCAGCTCCGGGTAGTTGATCCCGTCGAGCACGCCCTGAAACGGCACGGGAACGCCCGGGTCGACGAAGAACTCCTCGGGCGCCGCGCCGTAGGGCGTGCCGGTCGTCGCGAAGCGGTGGGCGTCCCACAGGTAGCGGTAGAAGTCGTCCTCGTAGAACGGCCCGCCGGCCAGGCCGCAGATCCGGAAGACGACCGCCCAGAAGATCAGCCGGCTGACCGGGAACGGCTCCCCGCGGCGGCGGAAGTACAGGTAGAGGCCGAAGACCGGCAGGCCGGTCCAGGCGACGAGGACGAAGAACGTCGCCAGGTCGGGTTCGCCCGGTTGCCGCGCCGCGAAGGCGAGCGCGGCGTAGCCCAGCGCGCACCAGGCGCCGACCGCATCCACGTAGCGCATCGGTGTCGCCGGCGCGTCAGGGCCGCGGCGACGGCGACCCGTCCGGGAAGTAGCGGTCCAGCGTCGCCGCGGCCGGCTTCGGGGTCGACCACGACACCACGATCATGAGCAGCGACGACCCGATCAGCATCGGCAGCACGGGCATGTAGCCGAGGACGGCGGTGCCGCCCGGCGTGCGGGTCACGACATCGACGCCGGCGACCGTCCAGACCGGCACGAGGGTCCCCGGCGGCGGGGCCGGCACGACGGCCTGCAGGATCGCAATCGCGGTCATCGTCGCGGCCGTCCAGGCGACCACCGCCAGCGCCCCCCACTTCGTGCTTCCGCGCCAGAACAGCGCCGCCACGAGCAGCGGCAGCAGCGTGGTGAATCCCGAGAACGCGTACTGCACGGCGATCCCGAAGATGCCGGGCGGCGCCTGCAGCGCGATGACGTAGGCCACGAGGGCAATCAGAACGACGAACAGCCTCCCCGTCTGCACCTGCACCGCCGGTCCGAACCGGGTCTTCCCGCCGTACCAGGCGAACACGTCCTCCGTGAACATCGTGGAAAGCGCCAGGATCTGCGAGTCGCTGGCCATCACCGCGGCCATGATGCCGGCGCCGAGCAGTCCCGCGAGCCAGAGCGGCGCGTAGTGCTCCAGCATCAGGATGATGACGTCGTCTCCGGCCGCGGCGCGCTGCAGGTCCGCCGTCTCCGCCGGAGACAGCGACTCGCGCTCGGCGGCGAGGGTGGCCCGCGCCTCGATCTTCGACTCGATGCCCGGCACGTCGGTCATCGCGTTGGCGGCGAGACCGAGGAACGTGCACGGCAGCCAGATCGCGAGGATGCACAGCGGATAGAAGACGACGGTCTTGCGGAACTGCCCCATCCGCCGCGCGGTGAGGCAGAAGATGGAGATGTGGGGGAACATGATCGACGAGAGCGGGATCAGCATGT
>WTGR01000333.1 GCA_011523485.1 Acidobacteriota bacterium | reverse complement strand
ACGATCCCGCGCGGCGCGACCTGCACTCGTACGCCAACAGCGACGAGATTCGGGTCACGCACATCGAGCTCGACCTGGAGGTTCGTTTCGACGAGCGGCGCCTGCGCGGGTCGGCGATGCTGTCGTTCGACCGCCTGGTGGAGGGCGCGGACGCCCTGATCCTCGACACGCGCGATCTGACGATCACCGCCGTCGAGAGCTGGTCGCCCACCGGCGGCTTCGACGCCGCGACCTTCTCGCTGGCCGAGGCCGACCCGGTTCTGGGCGCCCCGCTCACCGTGGTCCTGCCGCCCGAGGCGACGCGCGCCCGCGTGAGCTACGAGACGAGCCCCGGCGCTTCGGGCCTGCAGTGGCTGACGCCGGAGCAGACCGCCGGCCGCGAGCAGCCCTTCATGTTCACGCAGTCGCAGGCAATCCATGCGCGGAGCTGGATCCCGCTGCAGGACAGTCCCGCGGTACGGGTCACCTACGGCGCCCGCATCCGAACGCCGGCGGGGTTGCGCGCCGTGATGAGCGCCGCCAACGATCCGGAGGCGGCGGTCGACGGCGACTACCGTTTCGACATGCCGCAGCCGATCCCCTCCTACCTGATCGCGCTGGCCGCCGGCGACCTCGCGTTCCGTTCGCTGGGCGCGCGGACGGGCGTCTACGCGGAGCCGTCCGTGGTGGATGCGGCGGCCGACGAGTTCGCCGACACCGAGTCGATGATGGCGGCGACCGAGCGGCTCTACGGCCCCTACCGCTGGGAGCGCTACGACCTGCTCGTCCTGCCGCCCAGCTTTCCGTTCGGCGGCATGGAGAACCCCCGGCTGACCTTCGCCACGCCGACGATCCTGGCCGGCGACCGCAGCCTCGTCTCGCTCGTGGCCCACGAGCTGGCGCACTCGTGGTCGGGGAACCTGGTGACCAACGCCACGTGGCGCGACTTCTGGCTCAACGAGGGCTTCACGGTCTATCTGGAGCGCCGCATCGTGGAGGCGGTGTACGGGCCGGACCGCGAGGGGATGGAGGCGGTGCTCGGTCTGCGCGCGCTGCACGCCGACCTCGAGCGGCTCGACGACGCCGACCAGATCCTGCACGTCGACCTCGCCGGCCGCGATCCCGACGCCGGGATGACGCAGGTTCCCTACGAGAAGGGCGCGTTGTTCCTGCGCCGCCTCGAGGAGGCGGCCGGCCGCGAGCGTTTCGACGCGTTCCTGCGCGGCTACTTCGATCACTTCGCTTTCCGCAGCATCACGACGGCCGATTTCATCGCCTACGCGGCCGAGCATCTGCTCGCCGACGAGGCGCTGGCCGGCGCCGTGCCGGTGGAGGAGTGGGTCCGGGCCCCGGGCCTGCCGGCGGATGCGCCGCGGCCGGCGTCCGAGGCGTTCGACATCGTCGAGACGGCGGCGGCGCAATGGGCGGGCGGAGCGGCGCCGGCGGCCGACCTGGAGACCGCGGCCTGGACGACGCACGAGTGGCTCCACTTTCTCGCCGTCCTGCCGGAGCGCCTCGAACCGGCGCGGATGGCGGAGCTGGACGCCGCGTTCGGGCTCACCGGGTCCCCGAACGCCGAGATCGCCCACCAGTGGTTTCTCCTTGCCATCCGTAACGCCTACCGTCCGGCGGACGCCCCCCTCGAGCGCTACCTCCTCGAGATCGGCCGGCGCAAGCTCATCCTGCCGCTCTACGCGGCGCTGGCCGCGACGCCGGCCGGCCGCGATCGGGCACGCGCGATCTACCGCCGGGCCCGGCCGGGCTATCACCCGATCGCCACCGGCTCGATAGACCCGCTGCTCGGTTGGGACGGCTAACGCCCCGAAACGACTCGCCGGCTCGCCGTTTCGGCCCGTCCCCCCCGCTCCCTGACCCTGCGCGCGGCACTTCGTTGCGCCCGCGTTCTGCGGCGCAGACTCCTGGTCCCGATCCGCTACCCCTTCACTGAGCATCCCTCCCCCCAACGGGCGAAAACTGTCCGGTCCGGGAACTTCTCCGAGCTCGGTTCCGTCTCATCTGCTGTGAGTGAGTGGTTAACACTAAGATTACTTGACTCACGGTAGGTCATCCTATAGGCTGGATGCATGGATGACACGGACAACGCCGCGCCGGGTACGGGATTCGGCGCGCAGGGACGCGCAAGAAGGGCGTCAGAAGGAGGAGGATCGCGATGTTGAGCATGACGCGTTGGAACCCGTTCGAGGAGCTGACCGGGCTGCACCGGGAGATGGATCGGGTGTTCGGCCGCTACGTCGGTGACGAGCGCGCGGGAGCGCCGGCGACGGCCTGGATCCCGGCCACGGAGGTCGACTCGGGCGACGACGGCTGGAAGATCCGGGTGGCGCTGCCGGGGATCGCGCCGAAGGACGTGCACATCGACCTGCACGGCAACCGCCTGACCATCTCCGGCGAGCGCACGCGCACCGAGACGAAGCGCCCGGGGCACACGTCGGAGTTTCACTACGGCCGCTTCGAGCGGACGTTCACGCTGCCGGCGAACGTCGATGCGGAGAAGGTCGTGGCGAGCTACGACAACGGGATGCTGGTGCTGAGCCTGCCGCTGGCCGAGGCGGCCAGGCCGCGACGCATCGCCATCGGCGCGGGCGATTCCGGCGCCGGCGTCGAGCACGCCGCCTAGGGCCTGCGCCCGCAGAAGCGGTGCAGATCTGCCGGCCAAGCGGATCGGTCACACCGTCCGGGGGCAGCGGCTGTCCCCGGGCGGCATCGTCGTCGCCGGCCGTGTGGTGCCGCGGGGAAGAAGCGCGCCGGCTTCGGGCAGTGCGCGCGGACCGCGGTGCGCGGCCTACTTGCCTTCCCGCGCGGCCTTCTCGGCCGCTTCCTTGGCGCGCTGCTCCTCTTCGAAGAACTCGCGCTGCCAATCGGGCATCGCCTGCGGTCCAGGAACCATCCCGGCGATGTCGGGATCGAAGTCGGTGGGGCGGGCCGGGGCTTCCTGCCGCCGGACCTTCGCTTCGGCGCGCCGCTCGGTCTTCATGCGCGCGCGCTCCTGTCGGGCACGCTCGCGTTGCCGCTTCGTCTGGGTGGGACGACCTCGGTTCGCCATACGTCTCCTCCGGGTTGCTGAAAGAGGTGAGCGCGCGCGGCGCTCAGGGGCTTTTCAGTCTATCAGACGGTGCGCGACCCCTGCGGGTCGCGTTGGGCGTTTCGCCGGGCGCGAGCGCGACCCTTGCGGGTCGCGTCGGGCGTTCAGAGGCCCAGCTCGTCCGCCCTGCGGGCGACGAACTCGGTCGCCTCGCGCGGGGTCTCGTAGGCGGCGAGCACGCGGTTGCCCGCGAAGCCGACGTCGGCGATGCCGATCGGGCTGGTGTAGTAGGCGTCCACCGTCATCCGGCGGACCCAGTTGAAGAAGCCCAGGCCGTCCCGCAGATCTGCAGGCGACGGCTCGCCGCGCTCGGCGGCGACCAGTGCGTCGAGCATTGCCGTCTGCTGCGCGGCGCTCGCGTCGACGAACGTCCCGCCCTGGGCGCGCCGGGTGGCCGCGTCGAGCCACTCCAGCCCGTCGGCGTAGATGCCCATCAGGTCCGGATTCTGGCTGCAGAGCAGGTCGATGAACTCGGGCGCGCCCGCCTCGACGGCGCTCCCCCCGCCCGCGTCGGCCGGCACGATCAACTCGGCGAGCCGGGTGACGGTTCGGAACTGGTGTGCGCTCAGCGCCGCCGGCGAGTAGCCGCCCGCCTGGGCGCGGGCCTCGCCGGCCAGGGCGTGGACCACCCGCGCCGCCTCGACGTTGAACATCCCGGCGCCCGCGGCGGTGACCGCCAGCGCCAACTGCCGCAGCACCTCGCGCCGCGTGACCCCCGTCTCGCCGATCGTCGTCACGATGCCGGCTCCGTTTGCCCCGGTCCCCATGGCTTCTCCGCCCCCGGTTTCAGAGGTCGCCGCTGCGCAACGCCTCGGCGAGGTAGTCGGACGCGCGCCAGGCGAGCGCGTTGATGGTCAGCGTCGGGTTCTTGTCGGGGTTGCTGACGAAGCTCGCCGCATCGCACACGAAGAGGTTCGGCGCATCGTGCGACTGGCAGAATCCGTTCAGCGCCGACGTGCGGGGGTCGTTCCCCATGCGGACCGTGCCCACCTCGTGGATGATGCTGCCGCCGATCGAGATCCCGGCGGCGTCGCGGGCGCCCGGCGCCTGCGGCTCGCCGCCCATCAGGGTGATCAGCTCGGTGAACGTCTCGCGCATGTGCCGCGCCTGGCGCCGCTCGTGGTCGCTCCACTGGAAGTGGAAGCGCAGGACCGGGATTCCGTAGCGGTCGACCACGTCGGGGTCGATCTCGCAGAAGCTCGCCTCGTTCGGGATCATCTCGCCGCGGCCGGCGAAAGAGACCCGCGTGCCGTAGTCGCGGCGGGCCTGCTCCTTGATCGCGGCGCCGTAGCCGCCGCGCCGCGCCGCGCCGCCGAAGGCGCCGATGCCGGGCATGCCGTAGCCGCCGCCGATCTCGATGTGGTAGCCGCGCGGAAAGCCCAGCGCCTGCTGGCGCTCCCAGCCCCACCACGGCATGTAGAGATGCGCGCCGCCGGCCCCGTCGCTGTTGTAGCGCGGCAGCCCTTCGAGCGCGGGCACCGTCCCCCCGATGTCGTACCCCACCGTGTCCATCAGGTAGCGGCCCACCACGCCGGACGAGTTGCCGACGCCGTCGGGATGCCCGGCGGTCTTCGAGTTCAGCAGCAGGCGCGCCGACTCGCAGGCGCTCGCGGCCAGGACCAGCGTGCGGCAGCGCACCCGCCGTTCCTGTCCCGTCCGCTTGTCGACGTAGACGACGCCGTCGACCCGGCCGTCCGCGCCGGTGGTGATCGCCCGCGCCATGGCCAGGTCGAGCACCTCGAGCCGCCCGGTCTCGAGGGCCGGGAAGATCTGCGTCTGGCTCGCCGAGTAGTTCGACCCGGTCAGGCAGCCGCGGCCGCACTGCCCGCAGTAGTGGCAGGCGGGCCGGCCGTTGATGGCGCGGGTGATGACCGCCCGCCGGTTGGGGATGCAGGGGATGCCCATCCTCCGGCTGGCGCGCTGGATGAGCAGCTCGTGCGCCTTGGGCGGCGGGGGATCGTGGAAGACGCCGTCGGGTGCGCTCCGGATCCCCTCGCGGCTGCCGACGACGCCGATGAACGCCTCCGCCCGGTCGTACCACGGCGCGAGGTCGTCGTAGGCGATCGGCCAGTTCCAGCCGAGGCCGTCGCGATCGCGGGGGTTGAAGTCGTAGTCGGAGAACCGCAGCGAGATGCGGCCGTAGTGGTTGGTTCGCCCGCCGACGATGCGCGATCGGAACCACCAGAAATCGTCGGTGCCGTCGGCCACGGTGTACGGCTCGCCGTCGAGCTCCCAGCCGCCGCTGGTCGTCGCGAAGAACCCGAACGGCTTGCCGCCGCCGAAGTAGCGCCGGCCTCCCTCCTCCGCGCCGCGGTGGTCGTAGTCGTACGGCCAGCGGCGCTGCTTGAACTCGGCGAGCGGATCCAGCATCGGCCCCGCTTCGAGCAGCGTGACGCGGATGCCGAGGCCGGTGAGCACGTGCGCGGCGGTCGCCCCGCCCGCGCCCGACCCGATGACGACGACGT
>WTGR01000109.1 GCA_011523485.1 Acidobacteriota bacterium | reverse complement strand
CCCGCGACAGCATCCGCGCCGACGAGCCGGTGATGTACACCTCGCACTTCTCGGTGCGCATCAGACGGTCGACGAACGGCTCCCACCCCGGCACGACCTGGATCTCGTCGAAGAAGCAGTACACCGTCTCGGAGTTCTTCTTCTCCGGATGGAGCGAGAAGTAGGCGTCCGCAACGACGCCGAGACCCTCGTGTTGCAGGAAATGAAGTCGGTCGTCGAAGAAGTTCAGGTAGAGGATGTTCTCGCGCGGCACGCCGCGATCGAGCAGCTTCTGCACCTGCTGGAACAGGAACGTCGACTTGCCGGCGCGGCGCGGACCGATGCAGACGGTGGCCTTGCCCGGAACCGGCGTCACGTCGAGCCGGCGCGGGATTCCGGTCGGCAGCTCGGCGTCGCGGAAGTCGAGGATGATGTCGCGCAGGGAATCGAGCATTGCACGTATGGGCCTTATTATTGCCGAAAATGGAGTATGTTGGCAACGGTTATTCCCACTTGCATGGTTGACCGGGAAGCCTGCTCGTTGGAACCTCCCGCAGGCACGCAGACCTGCCGCTGTGGCGACCGATGTTGACAACCGGACGTGCCCGGCGTCTCGGCGTCGACGACAAGGTTGTCCGGCGCGTGCTGGATCCGCGCCACGCGACTGCGGCCAACGGGATCCACAAGACACTGCGGCTGCTCGGGCGCGAGCTCGTCGTGGAAATCCACCGCGGCGTCAACGGCGTCGGCCGTGTCGTTTCCCTCTGGCGCTGCAGCGCATCATGTACCGCTCCGTCGGGAACGGCCGGCGCCGATCTCGTCGTCCGGATCATCGGCGAAGCCAGGGCTGGCGTCGCAGTGTGATCCTCATCGCTCGAACAGGCGTGAACGTGACTCCGGCAGGAATGTCGATCTCCACGTAGCGCTTGATTGGGTGGCATCTCTCCGGTGCGCACCAGCGTCTTCAGCAGCGCGGTGGAATAGTGCTCGGACGAGTAGATCACGGATTGGCCGCGCTCGTTCCAGCGCCGTGAGATCTGCGTGACCCGTCACCACTGTACACAGGATGCTTACCCGCCGGATCCCCCATCCGATAGGTCCGTAGCGGCTTGTCGAGACGACGCGGCACGCTCATCTGCAAGTGCTCCGGATCCACTGGCTCTACATCGTTCTCGGTCGCCTCTACCGTCCGTGCACCGCCCTGTAGCGCTCACCCGCCAAAGCCCGAAGCTCGTCTTCCTTCACCAACTCGGCTCCTCGCTCGCCAATTCGCGCGATCCCGCGATCTGCATCGTCCAGTAGTGCCTCAAACGCCCGCCGCCACCCGGCCCACATCTCACTCTCAAGCCCGGACCAACCGTGTGACGTTCCCAGGGTCGCCCTGGCTATCTCGTCGGTCTCGATGCCTTTGTCGAGAGCCTGGAGCGCTTTGGCCCGCCACCCCTTCTCATCGGGCTTACCCGCCAGCGGCGCCAAATGAAACGGCGCAAGATCCTCGGTGTCAAGCAGCTTTCCGTAGGTCTCGTCGTCGTCGCCGACAAGCAGCTTCACAAGATCGTCGTTCCACGAGTCTGGACGCAAGCCCAGAAGCACTCTCAGTCGGCGCTCTACATCCAATGTGGGTACAATCTTCGTGACGGCATCCTCGACCACCCAAAAATGGAGATCGCCGCGTTCGCCGAACTTTAACAACAACCACTCTTCAGCCAAATGGGAGTCCGCCGACATGATCTTCCCAATCCAGTAGATGTCGTGTGCCGATCGCCCCACTTTGCCAACAGGCGCGCGCAGGATCGCCCGTCGCCACGCCTCGTCGAGCGTTCCGTCGCGGTTCTCCTGCGCAACCGCCCGCCAATGACCAATAGCGGCCGACACTGCGACGCGAGGGTCATGGCATTGAAGCATCGTCCGAGTCGTCGTGCCGGGAATCAATCCCCGGTAGAAGCAGGCCTCGATGAGCTTCCCCGTATCCCCGGCATTCGCGAACGCCACCGAGAGAACCTCCTCGGGAGGCGCTGGATGACTGATAGCGGCGGTAAATCCGATCTCCCGATAACGCTCATCCCGGAGACATCGACGTACGATCGATTCCCATTCCGGTCGGCCATTCCTGGCAGCCTCGCGAAGAAAGGGCTCGACAAGAGAGCCGGGGAGTTCCTGTTTCATGAACGCGTTCGCCGCGCCTGCGGGGTTCGGGAGGGCTTGAGCAAGGCGCCCGCACAGGACATGACACCGCCAGGGAGGAAAGGCGATGCCCGCAGCCTTCGCCTCGCTCTCCACCCGTGCGAGCGATGCCGCAATAGCCTCGACGCTGCGATGACTCCAGCGCGGAACCAGTTCGGCGTCTCTTTCTTGGTCGACCACGTCTTCCGATACATATAGGTCCTCGAAGTCGCCATCCGTCGTCGTTTGTAGTTCCACACCGAATCTCGCACCGATCTTCTTGATCTCGTGCTGAACGCCCGAGCTGTGCTGCGAGGCATACGCAAGATCGCGCAGCATGCGCTCAGCAAACTGCTCCGCTATAGTTCTCGTCGCGGCGGAGATCTTGATGTCCGTCAAACTACTTGGGTACAGATAGTGCCAAGCGCTCACGAGCTGGAGCAACGAATCCCAGGGCACATCCGTGGAGTCTTGCAAGACGTCTTTGACCTTGGGCCAGCATGCAGCAAGTGTCTCCATGTCCTGGTCTCCAAGATGGCCTTGGATAAACCTGCCGCTCAGCTCGTTCCCGGGATTGGAAGCGAGAAAACTGAACCCTGGTTGAAGCGCGATGCACATCACTCGGAGCGCGGTGCGTGCGTCTCGCCGCTCTCGCCACCAGTTCATGGCCGTGTCCAGGAGAATCGACCGCCTTCGGATCGATTCCCTGTTTCTTGGGAATACCTCCGTCGCCCATCGATTCAAGATCGCGAGCGGGTTCTCCGAGTCGGAGCGTTGCATTGAACCTCTGTCCCGCAAGCAGTCAAGCAGTAACGGAATTACCAATTCCGGAGCACTGTGAAGCCCCGTCTCGGCAACGGTGAGAACTCGTTCAGGGTGGCGTCGGATCACGTGGCGCGCCTCGGACGGCCCGATCGAGGCGTAGCTCGCCCAGAGGCGATCCGAACCGGCATGTTCCAGATACGTCTCCAGGTCCGGAACGGAAGCGCCTCGTGCTCGCGCGCCGATCAGCGTGTCGATCGCGCAATGCGTGTTCTCGACGAGGCTCAGGAAAGGGGTGAGGTTCAGCGATCCGGCACCACCGAAGAAAGAGCGGCGCACGAGAACCCAGCGCATCGGCGCCGGTTCGACGGACACCGCGCCATTCGGGCGCTCCATCACGACGCCGGCGGCCGCCAACTGCGTGAGGCTGCTGCTGACCTCGTCCAGTGGCTTGTTGAGTTGACCCGCAACGCGTTCCGGATGCACTCCAGCGTCACCCCCAAGTGCGAACGGCGCCAGGAACGACGTCGCATTCTGAACATCCAGCATCCGGCTGAGTTGAGGAGCAAGCTGGTCGACGAGTCCTTCACCACTCACCGCTCGCCTGACGTCGCCCGCCAGGCACATGTGCGACAGCGTTGCCGCCAACCCCGGCCTTCCATCCGCTTGCACTCGGATGTGGTAGAGCAACTCGTCCGGTCCTGAGATTCCGACCGACTTGATGATCTCGATCATCGTGTCGGCATCGATCAACTCGAGATCCAGAACCTCGGAGCTCGGAATCTGCAACGCGTTCTGGACGGCAACGGCCCCGCCGGGCCAACTCGTCGCGATGACGCGGACACCCGAGCCCACCTCGGTTCGGAGTTGGGTGAAGCGTTCGATCTGGCCGGAATCGAAATGCGCGTCGTCGATGATCACGGCCGGCGGCTTCAGGCTGCGGAGGTCGTTCGCAATGTCGATGATCACGGCCGGCGGCTTCAGGCTGCGGAGGTCGTTCGCAATTCGCTCTCGGTCATCGTCAACCTTGAACAACGCGTGCCCTTGCAGGACCAATGCACGCAGCAGGAATGTCTTGCCCGATCCCGGCGCGCCCACCAGCAGGCAGTCACCCTGGCGTTCCTGAAGCCAGCGCGTCTCGCGCTCGCGCCCGAGAATCCGATCGCCGAGGACTGGCCGGCGCGTGACCGGGAACGGACTCAGTGCGCGCGGCCGCCCCGTCAATCGGAGCAGGCGTCGACACCACGACGGTTCCGCGTAGAGGCGCTGCGCAAACCAGTCCTGGTCGTAGATCTGCAGGAGCGTCACGTCGAGCTGGCTCGCCTCCGCGTCCAGCTTCTGCCGCATGCTTGGCGTCACGCGCCTCGAGGTCGCGAACAGCGCCCGGTCCCACGTCGCCTGCCTGCGTTGTGCCCGCCTCAGATTCCGACGAAGGTTCCCGGTCAAGTCCTTCCCGGTGGTTGCGACCAGAGGGAAGGGGTTCCGCCCACCGCCATCCGCGACGGCACCGTCGAACCCGCCATCTCCACCTCCGGCGACCGGAACCAGCCGTGGCCAGTCAAGCTTGAGGAGGTCGACGGCGCATGCCTCGAAGACAACCGGATCCAAGTCGCCGTTCAGCGCCTCGAGGATTGCGCCGTGGTGTGGGTCGAGCACCACACCACGCGGACGCGTGACCGCGCTGCCCGACGCACCCGACCGGGAAACGACATCCAGACGCTCGGCCGCCCAGCCAGGAACACCAAGCTCGCCTCGTTCCCAGCGGGCGAGCGTGTTCGGCACGACCCCTACCGCCTCCGCAAGTGCTGCCTGCGTCACGCCGAGACGGGTGCGCAACGACTTCAGCTCTGCATTCGTCATGCTCACGCCATTGCTGCGGATTATGCTATCCTGTAAGTATATACAATTCTACAGGCCATGCCGTTGATGGGACTGGCCGGGTCGCCCCGACCGGAGACCGCCGTGCCATCGAGGCGAAAGGCCGGGCGCGCAGCGGCGACATCGAGCTGCCGGCGAAAACGAATGGGCCAAAGCGTGCATCCTGCGGCTACTGGCTCTACGCCGTCTGCGACTGCGCGAAACCCGGCCCCGGCTCGTGCGGGTCCGGGACCCCTTCGCGGAGCTGCCCGCGCGGTGCCGGGTGTTGTCGGCTTGTTCCATTCCGGCACCGTCGGTGCAGGCGGCCGCGGAGGGCAACCAGGAAAGTGAACAATAATGGGCTTTGGCGGCCGCCCAACCTGTCTCGCCGAACCGAGCAGGTGCGCCAGCCGCGAGGGAGAAACTTTGGGCGCAACGCACGTCACCGTCACCATCCGCAACCCGGCCGACCCGGACAGAGCCTGGGAAGGACTCTTCCTGGTCGATACGGGCGCCACCGATTCTCTGGTCCCACGACCCTACCTGGAGTCGATCGGTCTCCGGCCAAGAGGCCGCCGCGTGTACGAACTCGCTGACGGCCGGGAGATCACGATGGATATCACAGTCGGAGAGCTCGAGTTCATGGGCGAAACCGTCGGCGGCACGATCCTCTTCGGCGACGCCGACACCGAACCGCTGCTCGGGGTAACCGCCCTGGAGTCCGTCGGGATCGAAGTCGACCCGACCAACCAACGGCTGAAGAGACTCCCCGCGGTGCGGCTCAAGACGCTCC
>WTGR01000745.1 GCA_011523485.1 Acidobacteriota bacterium | reverse complement strand
GCTGGCGCAGCTCAAGTACCTGCTGCCGCGGCTCGCGCAGCGCGCCGAGGTCTCGTTGTCGCGACTCGCCGGCGGCATCGGCGGGCGCGGACCCGGCGAGACGCAGCTCGAGGTCGACCGCCGGCGCACCCGGGATCGGGTCACGCGGCTCGAACGCGAGTTGAAGAAGCTGGCCGCGCAGCGCGAGAACCGGCGGCAGCGGCGGGGGCGCCGCGCGGTGCCGGTGCTGTCCATCGTCGGCTATACGAACGCGGGCAAGAGTACGCTGCTGCGGGCGCTGACGCGCACCGAGGTGCACGTCGCCGACCAGATGTTCGCGACCCTCGACCCCACCTCGCGGCGCCTGCGGTTCCCGCGCGAACGCGAGGTCATCGTCACCGACACCGTGGGGTTCATCCGCGACCTGCCCGCGGACCTCGTCACCGCCTTTCGCGCCACCCTCGAGGAGCTGGCCGACGCGTCGCTGCTCCTCCACGTGGTCGACGTTGCGACGCCCGACTGCGAGCGGCGCATCGAGGCCGTCCGACGCGTCCTGCACGACATCGGCATCGAGGCGCCGGAGCTTCTCGTCTTCAACCAGATCGACAGAATGCCGGACGGCGAGGGCGACGCGACGGCGCGCCGGCACGGCGGCGTCGCGGTGTCCGCGCTCCGCCGTACCGGCCTGCGCGAGCTGCTGGCGCGGGCCGAAGGGATGCTCTGGGCGGATGGCGAGGGAGCTCCGAATCACTGGCGCTGAGGCTCGGGGGCGTCCGGGCGCCGCCCCGCGCGCATCGGCGTTACGTCCGGCCGGCGGAGCCGAAGAAACGGCGCCAGCTCATCGCGAGGCCGGTCCACACCATGACGGCGACGCCCAGGGATGCGATGCCGGCGATCGACTGGCCGATCACGCCGTACACCTCGCCGGTGTGCGCGAACCGCAACCAGCGGCGGATCTTGAAGCCGCGGCTGAAGGTCGGATAGCCGGCGCGTGCGACCAGCTCGCCGGTGGCCCGGTCGAACAGCAGGTCCTCGCTCCTCGACGGCTGCCGGCCCGTCCCGCGGTCGACGGCGACCACGACGGGCTCGTGAACCGAGGCGGGAAGGTCGATCGTGAGCGTCCGCCAGTCGGGCGTCTCGGCGCCGGCCTTCGTGGCCAGCGCCTGCAGCTCGATCAGCGGGAACGCGTGGTCCGAAGCAACGGGCGGGTCGTCCTGCGCGGCCGACTCCCACGGTCGCGGCGCCGCCTGAAACGGCGGCGTGTCGCCCGCGAGCCGGTGGACGACGTCGGCGGCCCATTGATACGAGATCGTGGCGCCGCTGAAGACGATGACGGCGAGCGGCACGGCCGACCAGAAGCCGATCACGTTGTGCCAGTTGAAATCGCGCGCCCGCCCGCCGAGGCCGCCGCGAAACCACAGTGCGTTCCTCCAGGCGGCCCGACTTCCCGCCGGCGGCCACCAGAGGTAGATCCCGCTGACGAGCAGAAACAGGAACCCCAGGTTGGAGGTCGCCACGATGGTCCGGCCGATGATCCGCTGCTCCCCTTCCAGGGCGAACCACCGGTGCCAGTACAGGACGCTTCGGAGAAAGCGTCGCGTTCGCGTATCGCCGTCGCCCAGCGACTCGCCCGTGAAGCGGTCCACATGGAAGGTGGCCCCGTCGTCGAGCTCGACGACCGCCGGCTCGCGGGGATCCCGTTGCAGGGCCACGGACGCGACGAGACCGGCGGGGTGCTCGCGGGTGACGACGCGCGCGATCAACTCGTCGACCCCGAGCGGAGCGACGCCGGGCCCCGGGGGATCGGCGCGATACCCGCGCAGCGCCCACCGGTCGAGCTGCGCCTCGTAGGTGAGGATCACGCCGGTCACCGCCAGCATGAGGATCACGACGGAGGCGGCGACGCCCACCGCCAGATGCACCCAGAATATCGCCCTGCGCAGGGACATGTCCGGCCGCTCCTGGGGCGCAACCCCGTACGGCGTCGAGAGCGCTCCCTACTGCTGGGAGCCGTCGGAATCGGCGGCCTGATCGGAATCGGCGGCCTGATCGGAATCGGCGGCCTGATCGGAGTCGTTGGCCTGATCGGAATCGGTGGCCTGCGCGCCGGCGTCGCCACCTCCGTCCGAGTCGGTTCCGCCCGGGCAGGCCGCGCTCAACGCGGCAGCCGCCACGATCGAGCCGGCCGCGACCGCGCGCGAGAAG
Source organism: Acidobacteriota bacterium (assembly GCA_011523485.1). The sequence goes on along the minus strand of WTGR01000745.1, from coordinate 3,384 downwards.
AACGAGCGGCGATCGACAGCGACGGTGGTGATGTCATCGTCCGTCAGCGGCGTCGGGGATCCCGGGCGGTTGTCGGCGGGCTTCGGGTTGTCCGGACTGCTCATGATCCTCTCCTGAGGCTAAGATAATGATAACGAGTCTCAGTATCCTAGTAGCACGCACCCTGGTTGTCAATCTGCAACGCGACTCCCGGAACCAGCGCGCGAGAACGAAGCGCCAGCGGTCGCATCCGCCCGGAGCAATCACATGACGACGGACCACTCCAAGCCGGGACCGGCGGCCGACCGCGACTGGTACGCCTGGCTCATCGATCCGCTGCCGACCGCGGAGTTCGAACGCGACTACTACGAGCAACGCCTCCTTCACGTCCGGCGTCAGGCGCCCGCGTACTACGCCGAGCTGCTCTCGGTGACCGACCTCGACACCGTGCTGGGCACCCATGCCGCCGGTCACCGCGACATCAAGCTGGTCCGGGGCGACGGCAACGTCGCGTCGCGCGAGTACGCGAACGACGCCGGCCGGGTTCAGCCGCTGGAGGTCGCGAGGCACTTCGACGACGGCGCGACCGTCGTCTTCAACCAGCTCCATACGCGTGTGCCGGCGTTGGCGCGGCTGTGCGTCGCGCTCGGGCGGCGCTTCTCGTCGCGGGTCCAGACCAACGTGTATCTCACGCCGCCCGACGCGCAGGGATTCGCTCCGCACTGGGACACCCACGACGTCTTCGTACTGCAGATCAGCGGCACGAAGCGCTGGTCGATCTACGACACGAAGGTACGCCTGCCGCTCAAGGGCCAGCGCTTCGAACCCGGCACGTCTCCCGGCGACGTCAGCGACGAGTTCGAGCTGGGTCCGGGCAGCGCCGTCTACCTGCCCCGCGGCCTGATGCACTCGGCCCGGTCGACGGATCGGACGTCGCTGCACGTCACGCTCGGGCTCACCGCGTTCACATGGGCCGAGTTCCTCGTCGAGAGCGTCACCGCGGCGGCGCTCGGGGAGGAATCGCTGCGCCGGAACCTCCCCCGCGACTTCGCTCGCGAGGGCTTCCCCGCGGCGGAGCGGGAACGTCTGTTCGGCGAGAAGCTGGCGCTCGTGCAGTCGCGGTTCGACCCGGACGTCGTATGGCGCCGCTTCACCGACGAGGTCCTGGCCACCGACGTACCGCTGTTCACCGACCTGCTCGGCCAGCGGCTGTGCACGGACCCGCTGGCGCCCGGCTCGCGGGTGGGACGCCGCGTCGGGCTGCTCACCGAAGCGGCGACCGAGGGCGAGACGTGCCTCCTCCGCTACTGCGGCCGCGAGCTCAGGCTCCCGGTCGGCGCGTGGCCGGCGCTGCAGTTCGCCACGACGGTTGACGAGTTCGCCGTCGAGGACCTGCCCGACTGCCTGGACGCCGAGGGAAAGCTGACCCTGGTGGCGCGACTGCTCAGAGAGGGAGTTCTCCAGCGGCGGCCTCGCGGCTGACCCGCCGGCACCCTCGACGCGTGTCTCGCTGCCGCCCCACGGCGACCAGCCGGACGGCCGGGCGCTGCGAGCCCGATTCCCCCGTATACTCGATGCGGAAGGGGCTTGAACGCGAGCCAAGAAATCTGCGCCGCAGGATTCGCGCCAGCAGACTCCCAACGCAACCGCAAGGCCGCGCGAGCTCCGACTTTCCTCCGCCCCGGAACCGACTCCGCGCAGACGATGAACCGGGACCCTCGCCTTGGTTTCCGATCGCCGCTCGGCATTGCTCTGGTCGTGCTGCTCACGGCGCTGCCGGCTGGCGCCGCCGGGCAGGAGCCGGATCAGGTCGACGAACCGGAGCTGACCATCGAGGAGGAGGTCACGGTGGTCGCCAGCACCCGCTCCGGCCGCCGCATCGAGGACCAGCCGCTGCGGGTCGAAGCCCTCGATCGGGAAGAGATCGAGGAGAAGATGCTCATGACGCCCGGCGACATCGTCATGATGCTGAACGAGATGGGCGGCATGCGGGTGCAGGCCACCTCGCCGTCCCTCGGCGCCGCGAGCGTCCGGATCCAGGGCATGCGGGGCCGCTACACGCGCATCCTCTCGGACGGGTTGCCGCTCTACGGCAGCCAGCCGGGCGGCCTGGGACTGCTTCAGATCCCGCCGATGGACCTCGGACAGGTGGAAGTCATCAAGGGTGTGGCGTCCGCGTTGCACGGGGCCGGCGCGATGGGCGGCGTCGTCAACCTGCTTTCGCGGCGGCCCGGCGACGAGCCGGAGCGGGAGGTCCTCTTCAACCGGTCGACGCGGGGCGCCACCGACGGCGTAGCGTGGCTGTCGACGCCGCTGTCGGACACGTGGGGCATGACCCTGGTCGGCGGCGGCCACCGGCAGGACCTCGCGGACGTCGACGGCGACGGGTGGGCCGACATGCCCCACTACGGCCGCGGGATCGTGCGGCCGCGGTTCTTCTGGGACGACGGACAGGGCCGGTCCCTGTTTCTCACAGCCGGCGCGACCGGCGAGACCCGCACCGGCGGCACGGCTCCGGGCCGCGTGCTCCCCACCGCGGGAATACCCTACCGGGAAGCCCTCGACACGCGGCGCCATGACCTCGGCGCCCTGTGGCAGACGCTGGCCGGCCGTTCGGTCGTGACCGCGCGCGCCGCCCTCGCGCGCCAGTTGCACGATCACCAGTTCGGGGAAACCCTCGAACGAGATCGCCACGACACCGGCTTCGCCGAGCTCACGCTGCGGCGGACGGCGGGACGGCATACGTGGGTCGCCGGTGCCGCGGTCGAGCACGACGGCTATCGCCCCGCCGACGTCCCGCGGTTCGCCCACGCCTTCACCACACCCGGGCTATTCGTGCAGGACGATTTCGACGTGCGATCGTGGCTCGCGTTGTCGATGAGCGGACGGCTCGATCATCACAGCGAGTACGGCTGGTTCCTCAGCCCCCGCGTGTCCGGCCTCCTGCGATCGGGCGACTGGTCCACGCGCCTGTCCGCGGGAACCGGGTTCTTCGGACCGACGCCGCTCACGGAAGAGACCGAGGCGGCAGGGCTGACCCGTCTGACGGTGGCCCATCCGCTGCGGGCGGAGCGTGGCCGCAGCGTCTCGATCGACCTCACCCGCACCCACGGTCCGGCGGCTTACACCGCCACGTTCTTCGCGTCGCGCATCGTGGATCCGGTGCACGTCGAACGCTCGACCTACACGTTGCGCAATCTCGATCATCCGACCACGAACGCCGGCGTGGAGCTGCTGGGGACGCTCCGGCAGCCGCCGTTCGCCTTCACGGCCAGCTATACCCACGTGCGGTCGCGCGAGCGGGTCGGCAGCCTGGTCACCGACGTGGCGCAGACGCCGCGCCACAGCCTGGGGCTCGTGGCCATGGTCGAGAACGAGGACGGACGCGTCGGCTTCGAGCTGTAC
>WTGR01000322.1 GCA_011523485.1 Acidobacteriota bacterium | reverse complement strand
GTCGTCAGCCGCTCGGCCACGACCGCGGCCACGTCCTCGTCGGTCGGCACCGGCCGCGGCTGGAACTCCACGCTGTAGCGCTTCGAAATCTGATCGAGCGCGAGCGTCTCCGCCTCGCTCACCAGCGACAGCGCCACCCCCGCCGCTCCGGCCCGCCCGGTACGTCCCGCCCGGTGGATGTAGTCCTCGGCGTCCTCCGGCGGCTCGTACTGGATGACGTGCGACAGCTCGGGAATATCCAGCCCGCGGCTGGCGACGTCGGTGGCGACCAGGAAGCGCAGGGTCCCGGCGCGCACGCGCTTGAGGATCCGCTCGCGGTCGGCCTGCGACCGGTCCGCACTCAGCTCGTCCGCGTCGTAGCCGAAACGCTGCAGCACCACGGTGATGTAGTGCACGTTCGACTTCGTGTTGCAGAAGATGAACGCGGACGACGGATTCTCCACCTCGATGATCCGCACCAGGGCGCGGTCCTTCTCCATCGGCGGCACGGTGTAGGCGATGTGCTCGGTGTCGGTGACGTGGACGTGGTCGCGGCTGAGGGTCAGGAACTCCGGCTCGGCGATGAACTCGCGCGCGGTCCGCATGACCGAGCCCGGAAACGTCGCCGAGAACATGGTCGTGTGGATCGGGCGGTTCGGCAGGTACGCCTGCACCTGCTTCATGTCGGGGTAGAAACCCATCGACAGCATCCGGTCCGCCTCGTCGAAGACGAGCATCGAGAGGTGATCGAGATTGAACGTGCGGCGCAGCAGGTGGTCGAGGGCGCGGCCCGGCGTGGCGACCACGAGGTGCGCGCCCGCCTTCAGCGCGTCGATCTGCGGTCCGTAGCCGACGCCGCCGTAGACGGCGACCGTCCGGAAGCCGCTGTCGCCCCACAGCATCTCCGCGTCGTGCTGCACCTGCCGGGCCAGCTCGCGCGTGGGCACCAGCACCAGGGCCTGGGTGCGGTCCGCCGTCGGATCGAGCCGCTCCAGCATCGGCAGCAGGAAGGCGGCCGTCTTGCCGCTCCCGGTGCGCGCCTGAATGACCAGGTCGCGCCCCGCCAGCAGGTACGGGATCGCCTGGCTCTGGACCGGCATCAGCGAGGTCCAGCCCGGACGGGCGACCGCCTCCTTGAGCCGGTCTGGAAGCTGGTCTATGGAGACTTCCGGAAGCGAATCCTGCGGTTCTTCGAGGGTGGGCTGCAGCGCGGTCGGTGTCGGTGTGGTCAAGGGCTGTTCGCTGTATCCGGTGGGTTCGACGCCTGTCTGGTGATCGGAGCATTGTACACGTCCGTTCCCGCGGGTCGCCGGCGACCACCGTGCGCGGCCCATGCGAGCGTTTCTTCGGCGGTCCCCGCGCTCCGCCAACGCCAACCCCGTGCGCTTGTTCGATCCGGGGCGGCCATCTACAATGCCCTGACAATATGAGGACAATATCGATAACCATAGACGAGCCCTTGCTCGGGCACCTCGATCGCGCCGCGAGACGAATCCACAAGACGCGTTCGGAGTTGTTCCGGCTCGCGCTGCAGGAGTGGCTCGACGGCCAGCGGCGGCGCCAGATGGCCGCGAAGGACAGAGCGGGCTACGAGGCGAACCCGGTTCGCCCGGACGAATTCGAAGGACTCATCGCGGCTCAGGCGGTCGCGCTGCGAGAGCGGCCGGATACCGAGGACGGGGACGACTGGTGACGCGCGGCGAGATCTGGATGTTTCGGTTCGCGCCGCCGGACAAGCAGCGACCGGTGCTGTTGCTGACCCGCTCCGACATGATCCCCGTCCTGAACAGCGTCACCGTGGCGCCCCTCACTCGCACGATTCGCGGCGTGCCTTCGGAAGTGGTCGTCGGGGTCGAGAGCGGCCTGAAGAGCAGTTCCGCCATCAACCTGTACCACGTGATCACCGTCCCGAAAGCCGGTCTGCGGCGATTCGTCGGCTCCGTTTCCCGGACCGTCCTGGAACGAGTCCGCGCGGCGCTCCTGTTCGCCCTCGACTTCGACTGACGGCCCGGCGCACGTAAGGTGTTCTCTTGCCTCCATGAAGAGTACGATCTCCTCGAAGGGCCAGATCGTGTTGCCCGCCGAGCTTCGCCGCCGGGATGGCATCCAACCGGGCCAGACATTCGAGATCGAGTGGGTCGAGCACGGTGAGTATCGTCTCGTGCTGACCGAGCCGCCGAGGAACCAGGGGCTGGTGGACGCGCTTCTCGCCTGCCCGGAGAGAGACTGGTTCCAGCCGATCCCGTCGGAGTCGACACTGTCCATCGAGCCGCCGTCGTGACGTACCCCTGCGGCTCGACGACCCCGCTACAATTCGAGCACGACTTCACGGCAAGCGCGCTGGTGGATCATTCGGCGCGCAGCGTCAGCATCGGGTCCACCCGCGCGGCCCGGCGCGCCGGCACGACGGCGGCGGCCACGCTGACTGCTCCGAGGACGAGCACGACGCCGCCGACCGTCCACGGATCGAGCGGTTGCGCGTCGGGCGTGAAGCGGCGCAGCACCTCGATGAAGAGCGCGGCGGCCCCACCGCCCAATACGGCTCCCAGAGCGGCGAGTCCGATTCCCTGCAACGCGAAGCGGCCCGTGACCCGCCCTCTCGATGCTCCGAGCGCAAGTCGAATGCCGATTTCTCTTGTGCGCTGCGCCACCGCATAGACGACGAGCCCGTAGAGCCCGGCGGCCGCCAGCGTCAGGGCCACGATGGCGAACAGGCCGAGCAGGAAGGTGCGGGAACGGGTGGACGCGATCGCCCCGCCGACCACCTCCTCCATGGACCGAAAGGCGGTTATCGACAGCATCGGGTCGGCCTCCCGTACTGCCCGCTCGACGGACCGGACGAGGCCGATGGGGTCGTCACGCGTCCGTAGCGCCCAGTTCACCGGGACGAACTCGTGGGCCAGCTCCAGCAGCTCGTCCGGTACCTGTTCCACCGGTACGAACACGGTCGGCATGGTCGCCGTGACTCCGCGCGTCCGCACGTCGCCGAGCACCCCGACGATTTCGCGCACCCGATCGTCGAACTCGATGATGGTCACTTGCAGTCGCGAGCCGACCACCGCCCGTCCGCCGCCGAAGCGACGGACGTACTCCTCGTTGACAAGCGCCACCGGAGGCGCCGCGGCGCGGCGGTCCGTCTCGTTGAACGCGCGGCCGGCCACCAGGGGAATGCGCAGGACCCCCAGGTAGTCTCCCGCCACGTAGCGCCAGTCGATGCTCGTAACGATCCGGCCACCGGGAGCCTCGCGCAGCGGGAGATTGAGACCGCGTTCGACCGGCAGGTTGCTGGCGACCGCGGCGGCTTCGACGCCGGGCAACCGCGCCAACTCGGCCAACGTCCGCCGATAGAGCGCGGACACGGCATCGCGCGATCCGTACGCGGGTCCCTGCAGCGATGCGCGGGCAGTGAGCACGTTGGCCGGGTCGAACCCGAGATCACGCGCACTGAGTCCGATGAACGTCCTCATGAACACGCCCGCCGACGCCAGCAACATGGTGCACAGGGCGACCTGGGCGACCACGAGTGAGCGCCGCATCCAGGACGCGCGGGCGGCCGTCCCTGTGCGCGATTGGCCGCCTTGGAGCGCGCCCGCGGGCTCGCCACGGACCGCGAGCAGGCCGGGCAGCAATCCGAAGACCACGCCGGCTGCAATCGCGAGGCCGAGCGCCGCGCAAAGCACTGTCGCATCGACGGTGATGTCCCAGACCCCGAGGCGTGGCCTCAGCGCGACGAGCCCCCTCACGCCTCCGACCGCGGCCACCGCTCCGACAGTCCCGCCGGCTGTCGCCAGCAGCACGCTTTCCGTCAGGAGCTGCCGGAGCAGGCGCCCGCGGCCCCCGCCAAGCGCGGCGCGCACGGCCAGCTCCCGCCGGCGTCCCACCGCGCGCGCCACCTGCAGCCCTGCTGCGTTGGCGCAGAACAGCAAGAGGATGGCGCCGACGGCGGCGGCCAGCAGCCATACCATCCCGCGGCTCCCGGCGGTCAGGTACTCATGATGAGGCTGCACGCCCAACCGTGCGTCGTCCTGCGCTTCGGCCGGCACCTCGGCGTTCAGACTGACGCTCAGCGCCTGCAGCTCCGCCTCGGCCTGCGCCGGGGTCCACCCTGGCGCAAGCCGGCCGATCAGACGGTAGTTCTGGTCCCCGCGATCCGGATCGGGGCGGAAGGGCGTCCAGGCTTCGGCCTCCTCGAACGACCAGAAGTCGGGCGGCATGACCCCGATGACGGTATGCGGCCGACCGCCGAGGCGCACGAGCCGGCCGACGATTCCCGGGTCGCCCTCGAAGTGACCGACCCAGACGCCGTGGCTGAGCACGAGGGTGTCGGGATCGACCTCGTCGTCCCGCGCGAAGGCGCGCCCCAGGCGGGGTGCAACGCCCAGGACACGGAAGTAGCCGGCGGTGACCTCGAGGTTTCCGACATAGGTCGAGCCCTGGTCGCTGACCAGGTTGACGCCGGGACTGATGCCGATGCCGGCGAGCGCCGAGAACGCGCGGCTGTTGTCACGCAGGAACGCGACACTGCGTTGCGGATGGATCGGATTGCGACCTCCGAAGCCCGAGTGGTCGCGAACCACATTCACGATCCGATCCGGTTCCGGGAAAGGAAGAGGCCTGACGAAGATGGCGTTGATGACGCTGAGCATCGTGATCGCGGCGCCGAGTCCGAGTCCGAGGACGACCACGGCCGAGGTCGTGAACCCGAGGTTCTTCGCCAACGTGCGCACACCGATCCGGAGATCCTGCCGGAGATCGACGACGAGCTGCCGCCACCGCCGCTGCCGCTCCCACCCCTGGTCGATCTCGACGCACGCCGCCTCGACCCGCGCGTAGTCGCCGAAGCGCCGCGCGGCCTCCGCCCTGGCCTCCGCCGGATCACGGCCTTCCCGCACGAGCCGTTCGACGAGCTCGCGCATGTGGAAGTCGAGCTCGGCATCGACGTCCGCGCGCACGTCGGAGCCCCAGAACCGCAGATACCGCCGCCACATGGGTGCTCGCGCCATCCCCGGACCTCCGCTATGCAGCCTGCGCGGCCTGCAGCACCTTGCCGATAGCCGCGGCGAACGCCGTCCATCCCTCGGTCTCGCTCCGGAGTTGGGCACGGCCGCGGAACGTGAGGCGATAGCGCTTCACCTGCCGTTTGTTCTCCGATATCACCCACTCCGCCTCCAGCCAGCCGCGCCGCTCCATGCGGTGCAGCGCCGGGTAGAGCGAGCCTTCCTCCAGTTGCAGCTCGTCGTCGGAGGTAGCCTCCAGCCAGCGTGCTATCGCGAAGCCGTGATGCGGACCGCGGCTGAGCGCGGTCAGGATCAGCAGCTCGACGGTACCCCGCAGCATCTCCGGATTCCGTTTCGGCACCTGCTATCTCCTTGGCGGACCCGATCTTCCGCGCGTCCCAATGTCGTACGCGAGCCCGAGCCGGGGCGATTCGGTCAGGATTCCGGCAAGCGGAGGACGACCGCTCCCTCCGCATCCAGAATGCGGATGGACGGTTCTCCCTCGCGTGGCGCTTCGATGACGATGCGTAAACGTCCCTCACCATCCCGGAGCGTGAGACTGGCCTCGCCGCTATGAGTCGAACCGAAGAAGGCGC
>WTGR01000321.1 GCA_011523485.1 Acidobacteriota bacterium | reverse complement strand
ACCCACCACGGAACCCACCCAGGAACCCACCCCGCCCCGTTCACCGACGGGTCGAAGTGGGTTCGTTTGTCCTCCTGCTTCAGTCGGAAACACCTCGTGCGTTGACAGAGGTCGACGAGCACCCATCAGGGCCTCGGACACTCCATTGCTGGATTGCTCGGTGCCTTCCTTCATTCTCCACTCACTTTCACGCCGTCCCCCGGATTCGCCCCGGCCAGCAGGCCGTCGCCAATCCTGCATCGACGTCGGATGGTGCCCACCGGACGCGCGATCATTCGAAGGTCCCGCAGCTCGCCTGTCTCTCGGTGGAGAAGAGCGGAACGGCGTTTGCGTTGGCCCGCAGCAGCGTGTCGTGATCGAAGGCGCGCTCGGCGTAGTCGACGCACAGGAAGTGGTCGCCGATACGGTTCCCGCACTCGTCGGGCAGGCGCGCCGCGTCGAAGGCGTCCCAGCGTCCGCTGACGAGCACGCCGTCGATGAACGTCGCGAGGATGTGGGCGGTGCGCGCGGCCATCAGATCGGCATACGGATCGTCCGATCGGGCCCCGAAGACCATGAGGTCCGCGGCCAGCCCCGGGGCCAACCGGCCGGTCAACCCATCGAGGCCCAGGGCGTAGGCCGCGTGCTCGGTGGCCATCCGCCACAGATCGCGTCCGGAAAGCTGGTCGCCCCACAGCGCCCGATCGACGTCTTCGGCGCACCGGAACTCCTCGAGGAGGGTGTACGAGCCCGAGTACGACCAGTCCGAGCCGATCGCGATGCGGGCGTCGGCCCGCAGGGCGCTCGGCACGTCCACGGTCTCGCCGTACAGGGCCAGGTTGGACGGGGGCGACCAGACGAGGGTGACGTCCAGCTCGCCCAGGCGGTCGATGCTCGCCGGGCCCAGTCCCAACCCGTGGATGAGCGCGTAGCGCCGGCCCGGGTTCTCCGCCACGTGGTCCAGATAGAACTGGCCCTCGAGCGCCGCCGTGCAGTTCGTTCCTTCCGCGATGTGCGGCGTGTAGGGCGCTTCGGGCGGAAAGTCCGGGCTCGATGCCGGCTCGACAGGCGACGGTCCGTCGTGCGGACACGTCAGGCCCGAAAAGGTCTCGGTGGCCGTGCCGTAGGGAAAGGTCTGCATGTCGGCCCGATAGACGTAGGCCGGGTCGTCGAGCCAGCTCGCGTTCTTGAGAAGCCCGTCCACCGCGCCCGACCCGCCCAGCGTGGTCGTGCCCGCCAGCAGATGGCGCAGTTCGATCCAGAACTGGAGAACCGGATCGTCGGTTCTCTCGTACTCGATCGGGTAGTGTTCGTCGCCGGCCCAACCTTGCCACTCCTCGCGATGCGAGTACATCGGACGCATCCTCGGGTCGGGAAATCCACCGCTGTAGCTCGGATGCTCGTGCGCGTTGACGAGCCCGGGCGAGACGTAGGCGGCGCCGCAGTCGATGACGGTAGCCTCCGGCGCCGCCGCCTGCACGGCGCCGGGCTCGCCGATGGCCACGATTCGCCCGCCCGCGGCGAGCACCGCCCCGCGCTCGGCGCCGTCGTCCCCCAGGACGAGCCTCCCGACCACGATGGTGTCGTTCGACTGTCCAGGGGACACGTCGCATCGACCCACGGTTGCAGCCGCGCTCGACGCCTGCTCGCGCCGCAGCACCGCCCACTCCACCCCACGGCGCTCGACCACGACGCCCGGGGCCGTGGCGGCTCCCTGGTCGTCCGGCCCGCCGATGCCCGTCGATAACGGCACGACAAGCACCAAGGCGCTCGCGAGCCCCGGCACTCCGATGACCGTCATGATCGTCCTCCTTCCTCCACCTCTCATCGTGCCACCGCACCCCGGCCGTCGTTTGCGACTTTACTCGACACCAACCGACCTCCATGGAGCGCACCCTGCTGGACGGCGACCGGGTCCTCGTGGACACGCAAGCGTACGGGAACCGGATGCCGGCGCCGGGAGACATCGTTGTTCTCGAGTATCCGGCAGATCGGGAGAAGTCGTTTCTGCAAAGATGTATTGCGATCGCAGGGCAGACGGTCGCCGTAGAGGACGGAGTCGTATATGTCGACGGAATCCGGTTCGATGAACCGGAAGGGGCTCATGCGTTGCCGGGACAGGACTTCGGTCCGGAGGTCGTGCCCGACGGGCACTTCTTCGCGATGGGCGACCATCGGCTGATAAGCTCAGACAGCAGAACGTGGGGTACCGTACCGCTCGACCACCTGTGGGGAAAGGTCGTCCAGATACTGATCGCAACGGATGCGGACAGCGGACGAATCAGACTGGATTGGACTGGCGCGGCCCGACTGAAAGCAGACCCCACGATGACTACGGTCGAGGAGTACAGCGTCGGTGACTGCCTTCGAACGATTGTCGCGTGCGCAAGGAAGGTCTCATCCCGCCGACCGGTGGGGACCGCCGGCCGGCGAGGTTGACCCGGCTACCCGTCGCCGACGCGGCACCGCAGACCGCCGTCGCCGCCCAGGTCCAGGCCGATGGTCTCGTCCCGCAACCGGCCCTGGTCCACCAGCCAGCGCGACAGCGGGACGACCACCTCCTGGTTGATCGTCCGCTGCAGGAAGCGGGCGCCGTAGCGGGCGTCGTAGCCGCGCTCGGCCAGCGCGTGCACGAGCCGGTCGCTCCACGCCAGGCGCAGCCCGCGCCTGGCCAGGCCCTCGCGCCGGGAGACCTCCTCCAACTCGAGGCGCGTGATGCCGCGAATCGCGTCGGTGTCCAGCGCCTTGAAGGTCACGACCTCGTCGAAGCGGTTGTAGAACTCGGGGCGGAAGAACGAGAACGCCTCCGACTCGTAGGACGGGGCCTCGTCCCGCCGCAGGCCGATGGTCCGCAGGGCGTCGGCGCCCAGGTTCGACGTCATCACGATGACGGCGCTACGGAAGACGGCGACCCGCCCGTACTCGTCCGTCAGGCGGCCCTCGTCGAACAGGGCGAGCAGCATGTCGAAGACCTCGGGGGCGGCCTTCTCGATCTCGTCGAGCAGGACGACGGAGAACGGCTGGGCCCGGATCTTCCGGATCAGCTCGCCCGGCTGCCCGTCGGGCTGTACGACGAGGCGGCGGGCCGCCCCGGGACCGCCGCACTCGCTCATGTCGAGCCGCACCAGGCGCGCCGCGGCCTCGCCGCTGCCGAACAGGTAGTCGGCCAGCGCCTTCGCCAGGGCCGTCTTGCCCACGCCGGTCGGGCCGCAGAAGAGCATGACGCCGAGCGGCCGCCGCGGATCGTTCAGCCCGGCCTTGAAGCGCGTCACGAGCCGCACGGCGGCGTCGCAGGCGGCCGGCTGCCCGCGGATCCGGCCCTCGAAGTGGCTGCGGACGTCGTCCGGGTCCAGCGGCAGCTCGTCGCGCAGCAGGAGCTCCGGCAGTCCGGTCTGGCGGAGGAACTCCTCGATCGCGTGGTCGACGGTCACCTCCCGAACGCCGTCCCTGGCCAGCTTCCGGAACAGCTCCCGCACGAACCGGACGCTGCGCCCCGGAAACGGGTGGTACGGCATGAACCGGCGGAAGAGGTGCCGCACCGTGCCCGGCACGCCGTCCGCGCACTCCATTCGCGCAGGTTGCCGGGCCGTCTTCGCCACCTCGTCCAGCACCACCTGCGCGGCCGGCGGCTCGAACGGCTCGATGCGGACGACCCGGAACAGCGACGCCAGGCCGGGCATCAGCCGCTGGCAGGCATCCAGCTCCTCAGGCGTCGCCTCGGCCACCAGGGAGAGCTCGCCGCGCTCCAGGTACGCCGCGAAGAACGCCGCGATGCTGCTCGAAGGGTCCTGCCCCCCGGCGCGAATCAGGCCGAGCAGGCTGTCGACGCACAACGTGCCCGCGATCTCCCCCAGCTCGGCGACGATCGCCTCGCAGCGTTCCTCCCATTGCCCGAGATACCGCATGCCGCCGATGAGATGCGCGCCGCTCGTCAGCCAGAAGCGCTCCCGCACGGCCTCCACCCATTCCGGGCGCTCGGCGGTGTCCGTGGAGGATTCCCTCTCCACCTGTCGTACCGCACCGACCAGCACGGCGGTCTTGCCGACGCCTCCCTCCCCAACCAGCAACAGGTTCGTCCGCTCCCGCCGCAGGCGGCTGACCACGGTCGCGATCTCGTCGTCGCGCTGCCACACGCCGCCGAACTTCCGATGCATCGACCGCCCGCCGAGCGGCTCCGCGACGCTGCGCAGATGCTTCAACGCCGGACCCGGCCGTTTCTCCCGGCGCACCACGCCGCTGACGATCACGGCGTCGAGCCGGTAGGACTTCGACGGCAGGAAGCGCGAGAGCTCCCGCGGCTCGAGACCGTCGAGCCGCTGCCGCGCGTGGTCGTTCGCCACCCGCTCGATCGTCGTGCGGCTGTCGCACTCGAAGCGGGAGTCGAGGGTCGGCAGCACGCACGCGAACGAGCCGTCCTCGCGCCGGCCCACCACGGCGGGGAGGCGGATGGCCAGCGGCCGACCGTAGTTGCGGACACCCGGACCCGCCTCGTAGGCCGGCCGGACCGACACCGGAAAGGAACGCAGCTCGGCATCGCGGAAGTCCGGCTCATCGAGCCAGCCATCGTTCTTGCGGATCCACTCGAGATGCTTCTTGATCTGATCGACGGCCTTGCGCGACGTCATGCCGACGGCGGCGACGTCCGCGCCGGCGAGGGTGCGCGCCGTGAACCCTCCGTCGTGATCCTCCCAGTGTCCGTGGAGGATTCCCTCTCCACCTGTCGTACCGCACCGACCAGCACGGCGGTCTTGCCGACGCCTCCCTCCCCAACCAGCAACAGGTTCGTCCGCTCCCGCCGCAGGCGGCTGACCACGGTCGCGATCTCGTCGTCGCGCTGCCACACGCCGCCGAACTTCCGATGCATCGACCGCCCGCCGAGCGGCTCCGCGACGCTGCGCAGATGCTTCAACGCCGGACCCGGCCGTTTCTCCCGGCGCACCACGCCGCTGACGATCACGGCGTCGAGCCGGTAGGACTTCGACGGCAGGAAGCGCGAGAGCTCCCGCGGCTCGAGACCGTCGAGCCGCTGCCGCGCGTGGTCGTTCGCCACCCGCTCGATCGTCGTGCGGCTGTCGCACTCGAAGCGGGAGTCGAGGGTCGGCAGCACGCACGCGAACGAGCCGTCCTCGCGCCGGCCCACCACGGCGGGGAGGCGGATGGCCAGCGGCCGACCGTAGTTGCGGACACCCGGACCCGCCTCGTAGGCCGGCCGGACCGACACCGGAAAGGAACGCAGCTCGGCATCGCGGAAGTCCGGCTCATCGAGCCAGCCATCGTTCTTGCGGATCCACTCGAGATGCTTCTTGATCTGATCGACGGCCTTGCGCGACGTCATGCCGACGGCGGCGACGTCCGCGCCGGCGAGGGTGCGCGCCGTGAACCCTCCGTCGTGATCCTCCCAGACGAGCAAGGGGAACTTCAGCCTCACCATCCGCGTTCAGTCCGTCTCGTCGCCGAGCGGGAGGGCGGCCGCCGCGAACCTCCTCAGATCGCTCTCCGCCGGCCATCCTGCCACCGACATGCGCGTTCGCAGATCCACCGTGGCGGACCGTTCGTCGCAGATGCGAACGACCGGTCCCCAGGCGGTCGTTCGCATCTGCGACGAACGGTCCGCCACGGTGGATCTGCGAACGCGCAT
>WTGR01000179.1 GCA_011523485.1 Acidobacteriota bacterium | reverse complement strand
GCCTTTCCCGCGACAGCGACCCCTTGCGGCCGGCGACGCAAAAGAGCCACACCCGACCCGCTTCGCCCTCGATCCAGGACCAAGCGTCGGTGTAGCGGCCGTAGAGGCCTGGAATGTGGTAGATGACCGGCAAGGAGCCATTGGCTGGATCTCTTGGATCATGACGGCCGGGCGGGAGAATGACGGCAGCGCGCTGGAAAATCTCGCGACCGTGGAAAGCGCTCAGGAGGGAACTCCGCACCTTGACCGTCTGAATCCACTTGGAGTCGGGGACGAGGTTCGCCGGGACTACGTAGTCGAGGTCGACCGAAACGAAGCCGTTGCCATCGACGATCGCGTCGCCGACCCGCCGCGGGGCGCTGTACATGTTGCCGGGCGCGTTGAAGGATCGGCGAGTGGTGTCGACGTCGAGAACGGCCTGGACATAGAGAGCCGGGTCGATCTGATCCGGTGGGCGGAAACCGTACGCACCGGACCGGTGGGATTTCAGGTCGGCGATGGTGAGAACGAGAGGTTCGTCTGCGGGCGCATCGATGATGTCGATGCCCAGCACGGACTCGGGGCTGACAATGGGGCTCCCGAAGCGCGGTTCAGGGTCGGGCGAATCGGACATGAAGAACAGCAGTCGCCCCGTGACCAAGCCATCCGCCGGCGGAGACAGGAGCATCGATGCCTGGAACCCGGAGTATGGTACGGTCGCAGTTGCGGCTTCCTGCGCCGCGCAGATCCTAGGGTAGTCGAGGCCCGCAAGGACCGCCACAACGAGGCACAGCTTCGTGAATCCACCTGTGTTGAGCATGATTCTTACCTCTTGTTCTTCTGAGTGTGCGGCGACTTCGAATGGTTCGAACCGAGAGTGGCGATCAACGGTCTGTCTCCCCAGACGTACCCGTCGATTTGCAGCTCGGAGTAATCGGGGATAGCCACGAGCAGGCGATGCAACCGCCGCAGCCGGTAACTGACAACGCCGGGCGCGAGGTGGTGAGCGAGGTGATGCTGATCATTCCACGGGTGCGACACCATGGAGATGGGCGACAACGGCAGGTCTCTGGTGCCCGACGCGATGCGGCTCTGGTCCAAGCCCGTGTGGTCCGACACGTCGGCGAAGACTCGAATCACGTGATAGCTCGTCGCCCGAGACGCCACCCACATCGCTACGGACCCGAGCGTCGCGTGGACGCCGACCACGACCAACAGCGTCGATCCGACGATGAGCCACCAGAGCAGTACGGCCGCGCGTCGGCGCCCGTTCAGTGCACCCCATGCTCCGCCGAGCGAGACCGTCCATTGCTCGAGGTTGAAGACGAAGTAGCCGTAGAACTCGAGTGCCCGCAGTGCCGGGCTGCTCGACCGCTGGCGGGGCGGCTCGAGGTAGTCCGGGTCGTTTCTGGGCTTACCCAGAAACCGATGATGCTTCTGGTGTCGCGCGCGGTACACGTCGAACGACTCGAAGAGGGGCAGGGCCGCGAAAATAGTTGACATGGCTCTGCTCCAGCGCCCGTAGTTGTGGTGCGCGGCGTCGTGGAGGACGTTATTCAACGCCCTCTGACTCGAGCCGATGCCCACGAGGGCGACAGGTAGGAGCCAGAGCCAAACCTCTCCGATGGCCACGACGGCATAGCAAGAAGAGACGATCAGACTCCACGCCAGGGCGAGTTGCGCGACACCGATGTGGGGCGCCGCGCGTCGGAGTCGGCTGTACTCGGCGTTGTGTTCCGCAGCGAGCCAGTTCCGCACTCCCTCCGGGGTGAGGTCTATGCGCTCTCCTGCGCTCGTGGTCGGCATGCCTTCCTCCTCCATCCAAGGTCGCTCGACGAGGATATCGCAAGCGCCACGCTTGTGCAAGCGCAATCCAGGCGGCGGGGGGATATGGGCGCGCGGAGGACGTTGACAGGCCGCCGACGGCAAGGCCGCGGACGTGGCGCAAACGGGCCGAAGGGCCCGTTCGCCGAGCAGGTGGCGGTACGGGTTCCGGAAGCGGCGGTGAGTCAGACGTTCAAGGCGCCGGTCTGCGGCCTGTAGGGCGCGCTCGTCGCTGGGCGCTGTGCCACGACAATTTGTCGGCGACGGACGAACTGAAGCAGAGCGCCGCGCGCACCTGCGGCGCCGGCACCGTCGCTCGTGACGGCAGCTGCGTGTCCACATCGAGACCACCGACGAGGCGCGCAAGCGCATCGAACCTCGCAACAAGACGCGGAGCGACACCGTCAAGCCCCACCCTATTCGTTGGGGATATACCTGCGCATATCATGGGGACGCCTGCCGCCGCTCCTCGCGGCGTGCGCCGCCGAGGGTCCCGGTGACGGCGTGATTGCTCTCGTGCCAGGCGTACTCGTAGAGGTCGTAGCTCATGGCGCCGGAGCGGCAGCTCCAACGTCCACGGTTGCGTGTAGACGTTGGGATCCTTGACGCCACCTGCCAAACGCGGACGTCCTCGGCTACCCGCCTGAAGCGCTCCACCAACCGCAGCTCGCGGCTAACCGGAACCCCGTGCATCCGGCCGGCCTTCCGGTTCGGGGCGATCCAGGCCTTCTCGGTGAAGTTCCGCGTCTCCACGACCAGAGTCTCCCCTTCCCACCGCCCCGGGCATTGTCCATCCACTGGGTGATCTTCGGGTCAACGAAGGACCGGTCGTTCAGCGCGATGATCCGGGGCTCGCGCACCATCTCGTAAAGGATGACGACGCAGCCCGGGATCTGGAAGATGTGGTTGCCGGCTGTAGCCGCGGTCCAGGCTTCCGGCCGCGTGCCGCCGGGCGCGTTGTCGACCTCACGCATCTCGCGGCTGCGGCGCTCGATCCCGGCCGCCTCCTCTTCCGTAAAGGAACGCCTCTACGACCCGGATTGTCCCGTCGTGTGCATGGACGAGCAGCCGGTGCAACTGGTCAAGGAAACGCGCCCGCCGATGGTGGCCACGAAGGAGCGGCCCCGGCGCTCGACTACGAGTACGAACGGGCGGGCACGGCCTCGGTGTTCCTGTTCGCCGAGCCGCTGGCGGGTTGGCGGCAGGCGACGGCCCGGGCCCGGCGCACGAAAGCGGACTGGGCGGTGGAGGTCGCCGGTCTGTTGGAAGGCCGCTACGCCAAGTGCGAGAAGGCCGAGCTGGCGTAGGGGTCGCCACTGGTGTGCTACGCTCCTTTCCATGACCGTCGACACGAAATGGATCGTCGGTACCGGCGTAGCGATCATCGCATCTGTCGTCGGTTCCGCCGTGGTAGTGATTGCTGTCGTTGTCACTCTTGTGGGTGATGTCCGCGCCGATCTCCGGCGCATGGATGATCGGTTGCGCGCCGTCGAGGTCGCCTTCGGGAAGGTGGACCAGCGCCTGGAAACGCTGGAACGGCTACACCTGCCCACCCCCGAAGCCAACGAGTAACCGGCGGTCCGGAGCAGGCTACGCCGTCGCATCCCGTAGCCGACTCAGGGATTGCCGGCGCGCTGCCGCTCCTCGTGGCGCGCCCCGCCGAGGATGCCGGTCACGGCGCGGTTCCCCTCGTGACAGGCGTACTCGTAGAGGTCGTAGCTCATGTCCCGCTTCAGCGGCAGCTCGAGGGTCCACGGCCGGGTATAGACGTTCGGATCCTCGACGCGAACGTCCCAGTCGAGAACGTCCTCCGCCACGCGCGTGAAGCGCTCCACCAGCCGCAGATCGCGGCTGACCGGGACGCCGTGCATCCGGCCCGCGTTCTGGTTCGGCGTGATCCAGCCCTTGGGGGTGAAGTTGCGGGTCTCCACCACCAGGGTCTCCCCTTCCCAACGACCGCGCGCGTCGCCCATCCACTGGGCGATCTTCGAGTCGACGAAAGGCCGGTCGTCGAGCGGGATGATCCGGGGCTCGCGCACCATCTCGTAGAGAATGACGACGTAGCCGGGAATCTGGAAGATCTGGTTGCCGGTGTTGTAGGTGTTCGGGATCATCGAGCCCGGCATGCCGCGGGTGATGCAGCGGCTGTAGGGGCTCATGTTCTCGTGCGAGTCGGTGCGGTTGGCGACGAGCCAGCGGGCCCGCGCATCAGCCTCCGGCCGTGTCGGCACACGCCCGGTCGGCGGGTCCGCGATCATCGACGTGCGCCGGGTGTAGACGACCGACTCGCGGGGGTCGCTCCAGAAGTAGTTGTAGCCGCGAGCCAGGCTCCCGGACACGGTGGTGCGCGTGCTGCCCGGCGCATTGTCGCGCTCGAGCATCTCCCGGCCGCGGCGCTCGATCTCGGCCGCCT
This sequence comes from Acidobacteriota bacterium, assembly GCA_011523485.1. Next base: position 1,405 of record WTGR01000179.1, on the reverse strand, counting down.
CCTCCTCGGTGTAGAAGGCCTGGTCGCCCAGCCGCGCCGGCCGCTCCAGCGGCGTCAGGGTGTCGTTGGTCCAGATGCCGGAGATGTCCGGCTGGCCGTCGGTGGTGCGCGGCGCGCGATAGTCCGGATCCGGAGCCTGCCCCTGCTCGCCCGCGGCACTCCGTACCGTCGTCAACGCGAGAAAAGCCACCGCCGCCGCAACCGCAATCCTCGTCTGCATCGTTTCTCCGTCGTCATGCCCGCGGCACAACCATGCTGCACGCCGCTCATCGAATCGGTCCGTTCGGAGTCGAGGGCTTGACCGCCTACGCCGAACCGCCGCCGGCCCCCAGCACCGTGGCGCCGGATTCGCGCGCGGCCGCCGCCAACCGTTCGTCGAAGACCACGAACGGCACGTCGCTCCCCAGCCGCTCCTGCAGATGGTAGCAACTGGCGAGCTGGATCGCGTCCGACGCACGCAACGGGTACGCGTTCAGCAGGGCGCGGGCGCGCGACGCGACCGCCGGGACGATCTCCACGACCACGAACGAGGGCAGCTCCCGATTCAGTTTCGCGAGCCTGACATCACGCTCCTCCACCGTACAGTGGCCTGTGCGGGCTCGGCGCGCAAGGGCGGAAGCAACTTCCACTTCCGACAAGCGACTGATGGCTACCGTTCCTGACGCCAGCAGGCGCTCGACCGTCCTGGTTCCGGATTCGTGTACATAGCCCTTGACCAGGGCGCTGGCGTCGAAGTAGCGAATCAGAATCGATCCTCCCGATCCTCGCTGATGGCATCGGCGAAGGAATGTCCGCGTCCGTCCATCGGACTGACGACCCGCACCAGGGGCTTGCCGGTACCGGTCACCACACCTTCGGCGCGCAACTGATCGAGGCGGGCCTCGAGGGATCCGGCCATGTCGACCGGCGTAACGGTGGCGACCGGACGACCGCGGTCGGTGATCGTCAGAGTCCGCCCCTCACGGACCTGCCGGAGATACGTACCGAGACGCGTCTTGAACTCACGGGCGCCGACGGCGAGCGGCTCAGGCATGTGGTTATTGTGACTACATGCGGCCCGGCGCGTCAATCCGCCGGAGGGGCCGGCGCATTGCTCGCAGGCGCGGTCGTCGGGGGGACGAGGGAAACCCTGGCCGTAGCGGCTTGCGGACTCACTCCACCGGGTTGCCGCGCGGGTCCCTGAGGGTCCGGTAGCCGTCCACGCGATCGCGGGCGACGTGAGCGTCCCGGTAGAAGCCGGCCGTGTCGAAAGTGACCGTCACGACCTCCGCGCCGGGGTTCTCCCAGTACCAGCCGTGCACGCCGGTGAAGGGCGCGATGTAGCTCCCGTGGGCCACGTCGTTCTCCTGCGCGTCGAAGCTCTCGGCGTAGCCGGGCGGCGCCCCGTCCGGCGCGCTGTGGAAGT
>WTGR01000403.1 GCA_011523485.1 Acidobacteriota bacterium | reverse complement strand
CGTTCGACTGGCTGCGGCGGCGGTGGCCGGGCCACACCATGCTCGTCCCTACGCCGCTCGGCCTCGCCACCCTGGCCGCTAGGTCTGCCCAAGAACGGGACCTCGCGCTCCGGCGCTATTACAAGCCGGCGAACGGCCCGTACGTCTCGCACATCCGCCTCCACCACGACGTTACCGCCGACGCCGAGGACGCCCGACGCCGTCATGCTTGATCTGCCGCCGGCCCTCAACCTCGCCTTCAATCCGTTCGAGCCGGCCGCCTCCGGCCCCCCGATCGGCATTCCCTTCTCCCCGTCGGCCGCGCTGGAATCTCGGCTGCGCGGCCTCGTGCAGACGCTGGCCCACGCCCGCGGTTCCAAGGTGATCGTGATCCTCGGCGACTACGGCGCCGGCAAGACCTGCCTGCTGCAATGGCTGCACGACGAGCTTCTTCCCGACCACCGCATCCGGTCGTACTATTTCGACAACCCCGGCGTGCACTTCTACGCGCTTGCCAACACGCTGCTCCGCACCATCGGCCGCAAGGACTTCGCGAAGATCATCTGGGAACTCGCCGGCCCTTACGTACAGGCGCCGTACCAGCAGAGCTTCTTTCGGACGAGCTTCGAGGATTACTTGGCGGCAGAGAGTCTGCCCGGGCGCAGACCACGCCGGGAGATCGCAGCTCCCCTGCAGGCGGCCGTCATGGCCGCCGGTGTGACATCGGATGAGCAGATCGCCCACTGCCTCGCCCGAATCGTGACCGACGCGGTTCGGAAGCCGTACTTCGAGTACCGCGACTTCCTTCCCCGCCAGAAGGAGAGCCTCGTCGCCGAAGCGGAGGGAGCGCCCTACTTCGGCGCCATTCTGAAGACGCTGTCCCGCGGTTCCGGCGCCGCGGCAACCGCCTTCCTGATCGACGAGTTCGAGGAAATCGGGCTGCAGAAGCGATTGACCAGGCGCGCGGCGCACGACTACCTGTCGACGCTGAAGCGCCTGATCAACCTCACGCAGAAGGAAGACAACCCGTTCTGGTTGTTCTTGACCATGACCCCCGATGTGTACCGCACGACGTGCGACCTCGAGCCTGCGCTCCAGCAGCGCTTCGCCGAACAGGACGGTGTTCTCAGAATCGAACCGTTGCAGCCGGACGACAGGACTGCCTTGATTCGGTCGCGTCTGGATGCTGCAAGGCCGCAGACACCCGAGAGTCCGTCCCGAACGGATCTGTTCCCGTTCCCCGACGATCTCCCCTTTAGTCCTGCGACCCGTGCGAATCCGCGGAGTCTCGTCAAGGTCTGCTCTTCCGCGATATCGGCCGCTGATGCGACCACGCCCGTGCCATTCACGACCGCCTATCTGAGGGACATCGAAGCACGACTCTCCGCCGAGTCCGATGGCGACGAGGACGCACGTAGTTCATGACGGCGACATCGCTGCGCAAGGTCGTGTTTCTGGACACCAATGTCCTGCACTTCGTCGGGCTGTACCTGTCCCGAGCGAAGGAACGCGGGCTCTTTCCGTTCGGTGGCGACGGGGCCGCAGCGGAGAAGTACTTGAGCAGCATGACAGAAGCCGACCTGGCGAAGTCGCTGGGCAAGGGCCTGCGAGTTGTCATGTCTTTGCGCCGCGACAACCCTCGCGTCGAGTACTCGACGGCCTCCGAACTCGAACTGCTGGCGGGACGCGCCAAGGGCAAGGCGATCGAGAAGGCGGCCGCTGAGGGCGTTCCGGATCGAATGTGGTCGCGCCTTGGCGAGAAAGACATCGCGGAGCGTCTTCGCGCCAGCGACTTCACCCAAATCGCCGGGGGCGTCGACCGACTCAGCGGCATGTTTCAGGATGCCGGCATCGACGCGACGGTCAGCAACACCGATCGTGGACGAGACGTGCTCGCGATTGCCAAGGAAGTGATGGGGCTGGTCTACCTGAGCGTCATCGACAGCGTGATCTACGCCGAGGCAATCGCGGCCCAGGCAGATCAGATGATCTCCGCGGACGACTACTTGCGGAGGACGGTCCACCGGATCAAGAAAGACGTTTCCGCGAAGGGAACACGAGCGCGGCTGCAAGAGCGTGTCGCGGTTCTGTTGTCGAGAGATCCCGGGAGCGTAACCCTCCCGGACTCCGAGCCGGTGCCCAGTCAGGGCGGCAAGGGACATTGACCCATGTCTCCGGGCTCCACGCCCTCCCCGTCGGCAGCATGCGCGTACAGCGTGACGGAATCGCCGTCATGGCGACGGTGGGTGACGCCGCGCGCGGCTCGGGACAAGCCCATCCATCGGTGGCACCTGTTCGCTCACAGCTTCACGAGCGACTTGGTGCACGCACTGGTCGACGAGTGGAGACTCGACGGACGAGACGCACTGCTCGACCCCTTCGCGGGCGCAGGTACGACGCTGCTCGCGGCCAAGGAAAAAGGTGTTCCGGCGTCCGGCTACGACCTCTCACCGCTAGCCGTACTGATATCGAACGTGAAGACCGAGACCCTGTCCAGAACTCGGCTCGAATCGATCTGGCGCACTCTCGATGATTCGTCGTCCCATGCACGACCGAGCGTCATCGCCCGAGACTATCCCGTGCTCGTGCAGCGCGCGCTGCCGAATGGCCGCCTGGAAGCCTTCGAAGCGTTGGCGGCTCGGATTCGCGGTCTCGACTGTACTTCGTCTGAACGGGATTTCTTCCGGCTCGCGTTGATCTCGATCATCCCGCGATTCAGCCACGCCGTCGCCAACGGCGGGTGGCTTCGGTGGACGAAGGAAGGCATCGACGGCGGATCCGTCGAGGAGGCGTTCAAGGCACGCGCGGAGATGATGCTGGCGGATGTGCAGGAGGGTGAGCCGTCGAGCGTCGGCGATGGCTGGACGACCCGCAAGGCGGACGCCCGCACGCTTCCGGATCGGAACGACACCTACACCGCGGTGATCACGTCGCCTCCGTATCCGAACCGGCACGACTACACGAGGGTGTTCGGCGTCGAGTTGATGTTCGATTTTCTGAACTGGGAAGAGAACCGCTCACTTCGGCACCAGAGCTTTCACTCGCATCCGGAAGCGCGCCCCGAACGGCCAGCGGCGGAAGAGTACGTACCTCCAGCCGGGCTCAACGAGAGCATCAAGCACTTGAAGGACGTCCGAATTCGTCGCATGCTCCGCGGGTACTTCCTCGACATGTACTTGTGCCTGCGTGAGGTCGTACGGGTGTGCCGTCGCGGGGCGAGGGTCGCGTTGGTGGTCGGCAACGCACGGTACGACGGCAAGGCTCTCCTCGTTGACGAGTTCACCGCCGAGCTGGGGGAGCGCGCCGGCTTGGCCTGCAGCGAGATTCGGGCGGTTCGATGGCGCGGAAACAGCGCGCAACAGATGGGAAGGTACGGACGCGCGGCGTCCCGCGAGAGCGTCGTCATATTCGAGAGCCGATAGATCCCAGCCCGGGCGCGCTCTCGCTTCAGGTCTCCGCCGATCGACAGTCGCTTGCCGGAGAACCGTCAGCCGCGAGCATGGACGCAACAGCCAACTTGCGAGCGGGACATGAGGGGGCTATGCTCCGCGCACAATGACAAGAGAATCGACGCCGCGGTTCGTTCGATGGCAAAGCCACACCATCACCCAATTCGGATTCGTCAACAACACCGTCCTCGTGCTGACAACGGCTGCCCTCGGCTTTGGGGCCTCGAAGGAGCCGCAAGAATGGACTCAGGCAGTGTGGGCGGGAAACGGAGCCCTCCTGCTCTCAATCGTGTTTGCGCTCTGGTGTGCATTGAATCGACTCACCGACTTCCGAGAATCAGCGCGATTGGCGCGGAGGAAAATGAACCTCGCGGTGCGACGCGAGAGACGCCGGAAGAACCGGAAGCGAGGGGAATGCAGTTGGTGCCTCCTGAGGCTGCAGCTCGGGACGTTTGCGTTCGGAGCATTGGCGCTCGTAATCGCTGCGGCACCGTAGGGAAGACCAGCCATGAGCCAAGATCGGAGGCCAAGTCGAGGTCCCGGGCACCCAACAGTGGAACACTTACCGAGGCGAAGTGTGGAACCGTACGTGGTCATATGATCGCGGCGGAAAACAGCCTGCTTGTTTTCAACAGCTAATAGACCTCCGCGCAGAAGCGGGGGTTTTCTGCTGGAGGCCTACGCCCACGGCGGCCGGATTGCCTCGTTGTCGCGCTCCAGTCCATCCGCCCATTCCGCGATCGCGTCGGCCAAGCGCGGGTCCGCGCCGGCGTAGTCCAGGTTCGCCGCGCACTTCCGAATCAACGCGTCACGCTCCAGGGGTTCCCGCGCGCCTCCCCGCAGGTGCGGCTGGCGCTCCTCCACGACCGAGCCGCCGTTCAACACCGCGCGGATGCACCCGGCGTAGTTCCGCGGGTACTCGTCGTCGGGGTCGATCCGGTAGACGACGCGGTTCGACAGGGCCAGCACCTCGGGGTCCCGAACCGCCGCCGGGCCGAACTCGGCCAGGCCCGCGTCGCCCCGCACGAGAGCGACGGCGATGCAGTAGGGCGTGCTGAACTTGGCCGAGTAGGCGTTAGGCGGATTGCGTTTCAGGTCGAGCGGTTCCCAGAGGCGATGGACGGTGCCTTCTCCGACCGGACAGATCAGCTCCGCGACTTCTCCAGCGCCGACGCCGCGTGCCCGGAGCCGGATCGCGCAGTCGATGAAGGGTTGGGTCATCGTACCGCACGCATACGGCTTGAATGCGATCCGGGTCGTTTCCCAGCGTCGACCCAGACCCTCGGTCAGGACGGAGGGATCGGGGGACGCCCCGGGCGCGAAGGCCTTCAGGAAACCGTGCACGCCCTCGAATACGGTCGCCGGGCCCCGGAAGCCGGCGCGGCCCATCGCCACCGCCCGGAGGCCGGAGTGCGCCGCCCAACCCGCGTGCATCCGCTTGGTCCAGGAACCGTCGGCCAGGTATTCGATGATGCCCGACGCCATGCTGCCGGCAATCCCGAACGCGTTGACCGTGGTTGCCGACGGCGCGCGCGTCGCGGCGGCGACGGCGGCCGCGGCGCCCATCGCGCCGATCACGGCCGTGGGATGGAAGCCCGCCGCGTGCGTGGCCCGCCGGCCGCCAGCCCCAAGCGGCACATCAGCTCGTGGCCCGCGGCGAGACCGCGCAGGACGTCGGGTCCGGTCCGGCCCTCGGCTTCGGCGACGGCCAGGACGGCCGGAACGACGACGGCGCCGGGATGCACCGGGCATCCCTCGAACGTGTTGTCGAAGTCTTCGCCATGCGCCGCCGTGCCGTTGATCATGGCCGCCGCTTCGGGCGGGCGGCGCTCCCGCGCGCCGATAATCCGCGAGGGCCCGGTTCCCGTCCACGATTCCCTGACGGCTGCCACGTAATCGGCGTGCCGCGCGGCGACCGCGAGACCCGCGGTATCGATGAGGGAGTCCGCCACGGCGCGGGTGACGGCGGCGGGCAGCGCCCGACCCGGGAGGCCTTCGATCCAGTCGGCCAGCGTCACGGCGACCGCCGCGTCCGGCGAGTCCCTATGCATGTTCCTGCGTGCTGCCGGACCGGATTCTCGCGACGACCGAGCCGCTGACCATCAGGGCCGCAACGGACAGGAGGACCACCGCCGCCGGGTCCTCCAGAAAGATCGAATGCGCCCCGCCCGAGAGCAGGAGCGAGCGGCGGTAGTTGGATTCGA
>WTGR01000090.1 GCA_011523485.1 Acidobacteriota bacterium | reverse complement strand
CCGCGACGACGCCGCTGCCGATGGAGAACAACCCGCGCGTCGTCTTCGAGCGCCTGTTCGGCGACGGCGGCACGCGCGACGAGCGGCTCGCGGAGCTGCGCAAGGACCGCAGCATTCTCGACTCGGTGACCGACGATCTCGCGTACCTGGAGCGCGACCTCGGCGCCGCCGACCGCCGCCGGCTCGACCAGTACCTCGACGCGGTGCGCGCGGTGGAGCGCCGGATCCAGTTGTCGGAGGCGCAGGGCGCCGATACCGCGCTCCCGGACGATCTCGACCGGCCCGCCGGCATCCCCGACTCCTACGAGGACCACGTCAAGCTGATGTACGACCTGCTATCGCTGTCGTTCCAGGCCGACATCACGCGGGTCTTCACCTTCATGGTGGGCCGCGAGCTCGGTGGCCGCCCCTACCCGCAGATCGGCGTGCCCGATCCGCACCACGGGCTGTCGCACCACCGCAACGATCCGGAGAAGCTGGCCAAGCTGTCGAAGATCAACCGGCACCACGTGGAGCTGTTCACCTACCTGCTCGGGCGGCTGCAGGACGCGCCGGACGGCGACGGGACGCTGCTCGACAGCTCGATGGTGCTCTATGGCGCCGGCCTCGGCGACAGCAACGATCACCTGCACTACGACCTGCCGGTGCTGACGGTGGGCGGCAAGGCGGCCGGGATGCGGGGCGGACGGCACCTGCAGTACCCGAAGGACACGCCGATGACCAACCTGCTGATCAGCATGCTCTACAAGGCGGGCGTGCCGGCCGAGCAGCTCGGCGACAGCACCGGGCGGTTGACGGCGCTGACGGACGTGTAGGAGCAGGGTTTCGGCGCGCCGCCGGTTTGCCGTCGGGCGGCGGCCGGTGACGTTCGAAGAGGGAACCGTTGACCTATCGGGCATGCGTGCGGCGTGCGGCCGTACAAGTCGCGCCTGCGCTTGCGCTTTTCTTCGTGTCGACGTTCCAGCTCGAAGCTCGCCAAGGTTTTCTTCCCTTGTGGATTCTGCCGTTCGGGTGGAAGACCCTTGCCGTCCTGGCGTGTGGAGTGCTGGCGGTGGGCGTTGTGGCGTGGGGGGCCTACGCCGGTTTCAACTTTCCGCGTGGCGATGCGGCGGGCGCGCACGAGGCGATGAAGTTCAGGCTTCCGGCCTGGGTCCATCCTGCGCGCCGCGCGCCACGGTAGAGGCGGTCATGACGAGTGCAGCAGTACGGCGCCGTGTGAGCGTGGCGATCGCGGTTGCGGCCACGGTGGCGTTCATCGCCGGGACGGGCGTGGTCGCCGCGGCGGTCGACCTGCCGCTGATCGATGCGGTGCGCGCGGGCGACGTCGAGCGCGCCCGGGCGCTGATAACGAACGGCGTCGACGTCGACACGACCGACGGCGACGGCACGACGGCGCTGCACTGGGCTGCGCTGAACGACGACGTGGAGACGGCGAAGGCCCTGATCGTGGCCGGCGCCGGCGTCGAGACGGCCAATCGCTTCGACGCGACGCCCCTGGCGCTGGCCGCCGAGAACGGCAGCGCCGCTTTCATCGAGCTGCTGCTGGACGCCGGGGCGGATCCCGAGGCGGCGACCCCGGAGGGCGAGACTGCCCTGATGACCGTGTCCCGGACCGGCCGGGCCGACGCGGTGCGGCTTCTGCTCGACCGCGGCGCGGACCCCGACCGGGCGGAAGGCTGGCGCGGGCAGACCGCGCTGATGTGGGCGTCGGCCGAGAACAACCTGGCGGCGGCGGAAGCGCTGCTCGCCGGCGGAGCCGACGTCCACGAGCGGTCCACCGGCGGCTTCAGCCCGCTGATGTTCGCGGTGCGGGCCGGCTACCGCGACATGACGCGGTTGCTCGTCGACGCCGGCGCGAGCCCGGAGGAGACGCTCTTCGACGGGACCAGCGCGCTGGTCCTGGCGACCAAGAACGGCCACTACGAGCTCGGCGCGTACCTGCTGGACGCCGGCGCCGATCCGGACGCCGACGACCAGGGCTGGACCGCACTCCACGAGGTCAAGTGGACGCGCCGGCCGAATCTCGGCTTCAACAACCCGCCGCCCATCGTCACCGGGTCGATGTCCGACCTGGAGTTCATCCGCAAGCTCGCGGAGCACGGCGCCGACCTGAACCCGCGGATGACGAAGGAGCCGCAGAACCGCTACCGCAACGTCCTGAACCGGATCGGCTCCACGCCGTTCCTGCTGGCTGCCAAGGCCGCCGACGTCGAGATGATGCGCGTGCTCGTCGAGCTCGGGGCCGATCCGCTCCTGCCCAACGAGGACGGCACCACGCCGCTGATGGTGGCGGCCGGGGTCGGCATCTGGGCGGTGGGCGAGAGCCCCGGCACGAACGAGGAGGCGCTCGCAGCCGTCGAGTACGCGCTGGCGCTCGGCGGCGAGATAACCACTGTCGACGACAACGGCGACACCGCGCTGCACGGCGCCATCATCCGCGGTTCCGAGCCGCTGGTCCGCTTCCTGCTCGACCGCGGCGCCGACATCGAGGCGACCAACGAGAAGGGCTGGACCCCGTACCGCATCGCCAAGGGCGTTTTCTACTCCAACACCGGCAAGCGCTGGCCGGAGATGGAGACGCTGCTGCTGGAGCTCGGCGCCGACCCGTCCACCGCGACCGGCGCCGACAACACCATCTCCGACTGGACCATCGACGACCCGGTCATCCCGGACGTGCGTTGACGCAGCCAGCCAGCGGGATCCGCCACGCCCCCCGCCGAGAGCTTGGTTATCATGATGCGATGCGCGATGAAGCAGCGATGGACGACCCGCCGCTCACGTTGCATCCTGACGAGCGCATCTGGCTGAACGAGTACCGTCAGGCGATCGACGAACGGCATCCCGGCGCAGTCGTGCGCATGGCTGTCTACGGTTCCAAGGCTCGCGGCGATGCGCACGAGGACAGCGACATCGACGTGCTCCTCATAGTCAGGAACGAGGCCGCCGAACTCAAGCTTCCGTTGCGGCGCATCGGATACCGTCTGTCGGCGACGTCGTACGCCGTGCCATCGATTCTGGCCTATACGCAGGATGAGTGGGCCAGCTACGAGAATCTGGGATCGGCGTTTCACGAAGCGGTGGAACGCGATGCGGTGGCCGTGTTGTGAAGCGGCAGATGGTGGTCGCCGAGTGGCGACGCGCGTCCGAGTCGTTGAGCGCGGCCGAAGTCCTGATGCGTGAGGGCTGTCATGCCGATGCCGTATCAAGGGCGTACTACGCGATCATGCACGCGGCCAAGGCGGCGCTGTTCGTGCACGATGTCGCGGCCACCAGTCACGCCGGGGTCAAGCGGATGTTCGGGCTGCATCTCGTTCGCCCGGGCAGGATCGAGCCTCTTTGGTCGGACCATCTCGTCGAGGGCTCCGATGAGCGTCTGGCGGCGGACTACGACGTGTTCATTTCCTACTCCGAACAGGAGGCCCGTCGAGAGTGCGAACGCGCTCGTAAGTTTCTGGAACGTATGCGGGGGTACCTGATCGCCGATGGCCTGGCTGAACGCGACCTCGACCGGACGGTGCATCATGGATGACGAGACTCGTGCGACGCAGAGAGATCACCGAACCCTGGAAGAGCACTTCAGCGCGCTCGAACGGAAGGGAATCATCGTGCGTTCCGGTCAGCCGAAGGCGCCACGCAAGCCATTGGGGAAGAGGCCGGGCGCCCTGAAGCGGTTCCTCGACGATCGGAACGAGTGAGCAGCTCGCCCGTCGACGCATCAGTCCGAACCAACGGCCGTCTTCGTTCCGCCGCCGTGCCGCGTGACTCGGGGGCGGCACGTGATCTTCATTGCCCCGCGTGTGAACGCATCGTCCGTCGCTTTGCTGCTCCAGGCGTACGCCTCGCCAGGGCCGAGAGCGGCGAGCTTGGCGGGAGTGAGCGCGTCGAGTGCGGCGTTCGCCTTCTGGATGTGCTTCAGCCAAGCCGGCGAGTTGAACTTGTGCAGGATGATCTGCGTGGAGAGCTCGATGAGCGAGGTTGGGACGGACGGCGGATCCTGAGACGCTACCATGATGCTGGTTCCCTTGTGGCGCATCTCACGCACGACCTCGACCAAGCCGGCGACGAGGTCAGGGCTACCGATGTACTTGTGGGCCTCGTCGAAAATGACCAGCTTGTTGAACCGCCGCCCTTGCCAGGTCGTCTCCGCGAACATCTGGAGCAGCACTACAAAGAGTCCGAGCGCTTCGTCCTTCTCGATGAGTTCGTCCCGAAGGTCGACGATCACGAGGCGCCCCGGACGGAGGACGTCGGTCAGGCGGGATGTGTCATCGATATACTCCTCCGTGAACGTCAGCCGCAGGAGGGCGAGGTCCTTGAGGTAGTCGGACAGCGTCGACTGCTCGATTCCTTCACGCAGAGCATCGAGGGTGAGGTCGCCGCGCAGCTTCTTCATGATGAGCGCGAGCTGGCGGATGTACATGCTCTGGCTGCCGACGGCGCCCATGAGAAACTTCCAATGGGACGCCTTCAACTCCGACGCGGCGAACGCGATCGGCAGCACCGTGATTCCCGGATACTCGCGGCGACGCTCATCGACCTTCGCTGTCGGTGTCAGAATCACCAAGTCTTCGAGCGCCTGGGGCGCCGCGCCGTAGCGAGCCTGCAAGGCCTCTATTTCCGCCGGGACTGCATTGGCCGCCGCCATCGAAGTGAACTCCGGCCGGTAGTCGAGCGTCGAGCTGTAATGGAAGATGACGCTGGCGAGTGGGTGCGGGAGCTCGTTGAGCCCGGCAATGGGCATGCATGCCATTTCGATGATGCTCCCCAGCGTGTAGCTCTTGCCGCCGCCTTGCACACCGAAGAGGCTGATGGTGTGGGTCTGGTTCAGGTCGAGCGCGACTTTGCGCCCGGAAGCCTCGCCCAGCAGACCATACTGCGGTGGTCCGCTCACCACGCCGAGAACGGAGTCGTACTCGAGGCCGGGCTTGCCCTCCCGTAGCCCCGCCTTGGGGGCAGAGGGTGAGGATCCGATCGCTTTCTCCACGGGAGTCGCCGAATCTGGCGGTTCCGACTCTTCCGGAGTCGTGTGTTCTGCCGTATCGCCGCTGGACGTGCGCCGCGCTTTCAGGGGGAGTTTTCCTTCCCGCCTCGGGGCCCGTGTCGTGCCGGACGAAACGGCAGTTCTGTCGGTGGCGCGCGGTGCCGGCGCTGTCGATGTCGCGGGCGGCCCTTTACTTGGCGCCGGCACCGGAGGTTCGTCGGCGGGGCTCGATGCAGGAGCACCATCGGCCCCGCTGAGCCGCCCGAGCTTGGCCTCTCGACTGGTGGGGGCTTCGGTTGCGGGCTCGGTCGTCGAGCGCGCGCGATCCGCAACGAGGAACGCCGCGCTGTCGAGGCGAGGGATTGGCCTGGGCGCTGGCGAACTGTCGCGGAGCACTGCATCATGTCCGTCGCCGTCTCCGCCGTCGGTGGTGGTGTCGCTGCTGCTACTACCGGCAATAGGCGGTTGCGCCATTGCCGCGGCGTGGTTCACGAGCCTTCGAATCAGGTCGTTGCCCACGCGGTGGAACTCGATGCCTGCTTCTTGATCCGCCGGTTCCGTTCCGGGCTTGTCGAAGTCGAACACCACACCGCTCCGCGAAAACCGGAGCGTGTATCCTTCTTCACTGCTGTCCCACATTTTCAGCTCCACAGCACCATCTGCGGGCTCGGGGCACC
>WTGR01000888.1 GCA_011523485.1 Acidobacteriota bacterium | reverse complement strand
CGCCGCCGACATGCGGGGCAAGGCGAAGGCGCGCTGGGTGGACGGCGCGATCCGGACGATGCTCCATTCGAACCGGGACGCGGCCGAGGCGGTGCGGGCCAGCGGCGGGCGTTCCTGCACCGATGTGACCGGGTTCGGACTGCTCGGTCACCTGGTGGAGATGACGAAGGCGTCCGGCGTCGACGTTTGCGTGGCGCTCGACGCGGTGCCGATCCTCGACGGGGCGGAAGAGACCGCCGCGCGCGGGCTGCTGAGCTCGTTGCAGCCGCAGAACGTCCGCCTGCGGCGGGCCGTCGTCAACGTCGAGACGGCCGGCGCGGATCCTCGCTACCCCCTGCTGTTCGACCCGCAGACCGCCGGCGGGCTCCTGGCCGGGATACCCGCGGCTCGGGCCGCGGCGTGCATCGACCGGCTGCATGCGTTGGGCTACACTCGCGCGGCGGTGATCGGCGCCGTCGCCGAGCGGGACGACGACGCGCCGCCGATCACGATTGCATGAACGACGGGAGGATTCTCAACCATGATCGAAGTCGGGAAGCCGGCGCCTGCATTCACGCTGCAGAACCAGGACGGCGAGGAGGTCAGCCTGGCCGGCCTCCGGGGACGGTGGGTGGTGCTCTACTTCTACCCGAAGGACGACACGCCCGGATGCACCAAGGAGGCCTGCGAGTTCACGGCCGGGATCGCTGACTTCGAGAAGCTCGACGCGGTCATCCTCGGCTGCAGCCCCGACGATGCGGCGTCGCACCGGAAGTTCATCGCCAAGTACGATCTGCAGGTGCAACTGCTGTCCGACCCGGCGCACGCCGCGATGGAGGCCTACGGCGCCTGGGGCGAGAAGGTGCTCTACGGCCGCAAGTCCGTCGGCGTCATCCGCTCCACCGCGTTGATCGACCCGGCCGGAAACGTCGCCCACCACTGGAAGAAGGTGCGGGCGGCGGGGCACGCCGGGCACGTGGCGGCCCGTCTCGCGGCCCTTCGGGGGTGAACACGACGCCGGCGGCCGCACCGGCAGGCACCGGGCGGCCCGGTCCGCAGTGTGCTATACTGTGCTTTCCTTCATGTTCGTTCGGTCCCCCTTCCTCGCCGTTTTCTGTCTATCGGTCATTGCGGCCGCGGGCTGCAACGTCGAGTCGGCGCCGGCCGCCGAGGCCCAGACGCGCGTCACGGCATCGGTACCCGACGGCGGCGAAGACATCCTGCTGCCGCCGCTGACGCGCAACGTCGACGGCCGCGTACCCAACGGAGCGACGCTGGCGACCCTGTTCGACCGGCACGATCTGGGCGACAGGGCGCACCCGCTGGTCGAGGCGATCCGGGAGGTGTTCGATCCGCGGCGGCTGCGGGTCGACAACGCCTACCGCCTCGTGCGCGGGATCGACGACGGGGATTTCCGGCAGTTCCTGTATCACATCGACGACGACCATTTCCTGCGGGCCGACGCGACCGGCGACGGCTTCGAGGCCGCCCTGGTGCCGTATCGCCAGGTGCGTGTGGAGCAGGTGGTGGAAGCCGGCATCGACGCCGAGAACAACTCGCTGGTGGCCGCGCTGGGCGCCCAGGACCAGGGCGTGCTGCTGGCCGTGGCCCTGGCCGAGGTGCTCGGCGGCGAGATCGATTTCAACAACGACCTCCGCCGGGGCGACGAGTTCGCGATGCTGTACGAGGAGGTCCACCGCGAGGAACTCTTCGGGGGCGACGGCGAGCCGTCGTTCTCCCGCTACGGCGACGTGCTCGCGGCGGAGTTCACCAACGACGGCCGCCGGCTGCAGGCGTTTCGCTTCCACGTGCCGGGCGAGCCCGAGGCGCAGTATTTCGACGCCGCCGGCCGCTCGATGAAGCGGCTGTTTCTGCGCTCGCCGTTCCGGTTCGAGCCACGGATCACGTCACGGTTCTCCTACCGGCGCGTGCATCCGATCCTCGGCGGCGTGCGGCCCCATCTCGGCGTCGACTACGGCGCGCCGACCGGCACCCCGGTCATCGCCGTGGCCACCGGAACGGTCGTCTCGGCCGGGCGTAGCGGCGGATCCGGCAACATGGTGCGGCTGCGCCACACCAACGGCTACGAGACGTACTACCTGCATCTCTCCGCGTTCGGCAGCGGCATCCGCCGCGGCAGGCGCGTGTTTCAGGGCCAGGAGATCGGGAAGGTCGGCTCGACGGGGCTGTCGACCGGCCCGCACCTCGACTACCGGATGCGGAAGAACGGCGTGTTCGTCAATCCGCTTCTCGAGCACCGCAACCTGCCGCCCGGCGATCCCGTGCCGGATGCGCATCGCGAGGCGTTCGAGGCGGTGCGGGACGCGGCGCTCGCCCGGCTCGGGTCTGCACCGACCATAGCGCCGTTGGCCTCCGTGTCCGCCAACTAGCGAACCGTCCGCCTTGGCCATCATCCGCCCTTTCCGCGCACTGCGCCCGGCGCCGGCAGCCGCCGCGGCCGTCGCCGCCGTCCCCTACGACGTCGTGTCGACCCGCGAGGCGCGGCGGCTGGCCGCGGACAACCCGCTCAGCTTTCTCCACGTCTCGCGCGCGGAGATCGATCTGCCGGACGGCGCCGACCCGTACGGCCGGGCCGTCTACGAGCGGGCGGCCCGCAACCTGAAGACCCTGGCCGAGCGGGCGCCGCTGGTCGTCGATCCGGCGCCGGGGCTGTACCTCTACCGCATGCAGGCGGGGGCGCACGAGCAGATCGGGCTGGCCGGCTGCTTCTCGCTCGACGAGTACGACCGGGACGTCATCAAGCGCCACGAGCGGACGCGGCGCGACAAGGAGGACGACCGGACGCGGCACATGGTGGCGCTGCGGGCGCAGACGGGCATCGTGTTCCTGGCCTACCGGGCGACCGCGGAGCTGGACGTCGTACTGGACGAGGGTGCAGCCGAGGCGCCCCTGCTGGACGTCGCCGCGCCGGACGGGGTGCGCCACGGCGTATGGCGGTTGTCGCCCGCGGCCACCAGGGCTGCCGCCGGCGCGTTCGCCGACGTGCCGGCGGTGTACATCGCCGACGGACATCACCGGATCGCCAGCGCGGCCCGGGCGCGCGACGAGCTGGCCGGTGGCGATCCACAACACGAGGCGTGCTTCTTTCTCGGGGTGGCGTTTCCCGATCGGCAGACGCGCATCCTGCCGTACAACCGCACCGTCGCCGACCTCGCCGGCCGGACCGCGGCGGAGCTCCTCGACGCGCTGCGGGCGCGATTCCCGGTCGCGGCCGGGGGACCGCCGGTGCCATCCAAGGGCCGGATCGCGATGTACCTGGAAGGCGCCTGGCACACCATCGAACCGGCGGGCGACGGCGTAGCGGGGGCCGAACGAGAACCGGCCGCGCGGCTCGACGCGGCGATCCTCCAGGACCGAATCCTGGCGCCGCTGCTCGACGTGGCGGACATCCGCACGGATCCCCGGGTAGCTTTCGTCGGCGGGGCGCGCGGCGTGGCGGCCCTGGAGCAGGCGGTCGATTCCGGCGCGGCCGCCGTCGCCTTCTCGCTGGCGGCGGTGACGCCGGACGAGCTGCTCGCCGTGTCGGACGCGGGCGGCATCATGCCTCCGAAATCCACCTGGTTCGAGCCCAAGCTGCGCGACGGCCTGCTGATTCACACCATCTGAGGAGTCTGTGGCGGAACGAGTCTTCAACTTCGGCGCCGGTCCGGCGGTGCTCCCCGAACCGGTCCTCGAGCAGGTACGCGACCACCTGCCGGCGCTGCCGGGGGTGGGGATGTCCGTGCTGGAGATCAGCCACCGGTCCCCGGCGTTCGACGAGATCCTGGCGACGGCCGAGGCCAACATCCGCGCTCTGGCCGGCGTTCCCGACGACTACCACGTCCTGTTCCTCCAGGGTGGCGCGACGCTGCAGTTCTCGATGGTGCCGATGAACCTGTTGCCCGCGGACGGAACGGCCGACTACCTGTTGACCGGGTCGTGGGCCCTGCAGGCGGCGCGGGAGGCGGAGAAGTTCGGTGCCGTGCGCGTGGCCTCCACCACGGAGGCGGAGGGCTTCCGGCGCCTCCCATCGGCTGGCGAGATCGACGTCTCGCCCACCGCCGCGTACGTCCACGCGACGACGAACAACACCATCGCGGGCACGCAGTGGCCGGCCATGCCGGACGTCGGGGATCGTCCACTCGTGGTGGACGCCTCGTCGGACATCTTCAGCCGCCCGATCGAGGTCGCCGGGCACGGGCTCATCTACGCCGGCGCGCAGAAGAACCTCGGACCGGCCGGCGTGACGGTGGCGATCGTCCGACCGGACCTGGTAGAGCGGGGACCGTCGTCGCTCCCGAAACTGCTCCGCTACGCCACGTACGTCCAGGGCGGCTCCCGGCCCAACACGCCGCCGGTCTTCGCCATCTACGTGGTGTCGCTGGTCACGGCGTGGCTGCGCGACCAGGGCGGCCTGCAGGCCGCCGCCGAGCGCAACGAACGCAAGGCGGCGAAGCTGTACGCGGCCATCGACCGCACCGACTTCTACCGCGGCGTGGCCGATCGGGACAGCCGCTCGCGGATGAACGTCACGTTCCGGCTGGCGACGCCGGAGCTCGAGGCCGGGTTCATACAGGAAGCCGAGGCCGCCGGTCTGGCCGGCCTCAAGGGCCACCGGTCGGTCGGCGGCCTCCGCGCCTCCATCTACAACGCGTTTCCCGAGGCGGGCGTCGACGCGCTCGCCGCGTTCATGGCCGAATTCGAGCGAACGTACGGGTAGCCGGCCCGCCGCTGTCCCCTGCGGGCCGTACGTCGGACCAGGCGCCCGGCATCAGTCGATGTCGAGGAGAAAGCGCCACGCCGGCACGACGTCGATGGCGCCGGCGGCGACGGGAATCGTCTCCTCTTCGCCGCGGGTCACGATCGTCCCCGCGCGCAGTCCCAACGCGGCCATGGCTCGATCCAAGGCCGTCACCTCGCGCTTGCGGGTGCGCGGTTCCACAAGGGATTCGCACACCTGGACCAGCATGCGCGTGCCCTCCGGCATCCGTGCCACGAAGTCCACCTCGCGCCCGTTCGCGCCCTTGAAGTAGCGGATCTCCGGCGTCGACCGCCGCAACGCGGTGAACACCAGGTTCTCGAGCAGGTGGCCGGCGTTGACCAGCATGCCCGAACCGACCGACCTGGCGAGCGCGTGGTCGACGCAGTAGATCTTCTTCGGATTCACGTTCGCGCGGGCCAGCGACGCGTCGAAGACCCGCACCGTGAACAGGAAGAAGGCGTCTTCGAACCAGTCCACGTAGTCGGAGACCGCGGATTTCGGAGCCCGGTGCCCGAGCGACTGCAGATACGCGGTGAGCCGGTTGACGGAATAGAGCGACGCGGTGTTGTCCACCAGGCGGTGAGCGAGGTCCGAGACGGCACGGGGATGCGCGACGTCGTGCCGCTCCACCAGGTCGCGAAACAGCATGGCGCCCCAGTACTCCTGGTGAATCCTGATCCGCAGCGCGCGATCCAGTCCGGCCACCTCAGGGAACCCGCCCCGCTCCCAATAGTCCTCGAACGCCTTGCGCACCAGCAGGCGCCGGCGGGTCGACAGCGGGCCGGTCGCGTCGAGGCCCTTGAAGTCGAGGAACTCCCGGAAGGAGAAAGGGAAGATCTCCCATGGCAGCGCCCGGCCGCGCATCTGCGTCGCGATCTCCCGCGACAGCATCCGCGCCGACGAGCCGGTGATGTACACCTCGCACTTCTCGGT
>WTGR01000290.1 GCA_011523485.1 Acidobacteriota bacterium | reverse complement strand
TTCATGCCGGTGCCGCCGAAGATCTCCTTGCCGACCACGATGCCGAACGAGATGCCCAGCGCCACCTGCCACAGCGGAATGGTCGGGGGCAGCACCAGCGGGAACAGCATCCCGGTGACGAGGAAGCCCTCGTTCAGCTCGTGCTTGCGCACCACCGCGAACAGCGCCTCCCACAGGCCGCCGACCGCGAAGGTCACGAGCAGGATCGGCAGGTAGTAGAGGCCGCCGTGGACCAGGCAGCTCAGCAGGTCGTCGGGCGCGAACTCGAGGCCGAGCGCCTGCATGGCGCCGGTCTGCCAGGTCGCGAGCGGCGCCGCGCCGGCCGCGATGGCCAGGTTCGCCTGGTAGCCGGTGTTGTGCAGCGCCATCCAGACGCAGCCGGCCAGCGCGACGACGACGGTGATCATCATCCGCTTCAGGTCGAGCCCGTCGCGCACGTGGGACGGGCCGGCGGTGACCTGACCGGGCGTGTAGAGAAAGCTGTCCTGGGCTTCCCAGAGCGGGTACAGGCGCTCGAGCTTGCCGCCCGGCTCGAAGTGATGCGCCTGCGCGTCGAGCAGGCGCCGCAGGAACTTCATGGCGCGATCCGCGCTTCGTGGCTCGTGGGCAGGCGCGCCGCCGGCGTTTCGTGCTTCTCCGCGCGGGCGCCCGCTGCTTGTGATTTTTTTCTCAAGCGCGGCGTCAAAAAAAGACGGGGACCCGCCCCCGAACTCTCCACCATCGTACCGCCGGCCCCGATGGCAAGTCAATCCGGCAGGAAATGCAAGTTCATCCACCAGCGGAAGTGGCAGATTCCGCCCTCTTGACAACCCGCTGAACCGCACGCATGATGAACGTGAGGTCACGTACGGATGACAACCGAGATCATGGCGATGGTCCTGACGGGTGTGGGCGTCACGGCGGGCGTCCTGCTGGGCGTGTGGCGAATGCTCGCCCACTACGAGACGCGTAACGACGCCGCGCATGCCGAGCTGGGCCGGCGCATCGACGGGATGAACAAGCGGATCGATCTCGTGAACGGCCGGATCGACCTCGTCCACCAGGAGCTCGTCAAGAGCCGTAGTTGACGCTCCGCGGGGCGGTCAGCCTTCCGTCCGCAGCGTCTCCAGCACGCGGCGCAGGTGCGGCGCGAAGTCGGTCTTCCCCGGATCGACGAACGTGCAGAGGGCGACGTCCTCCTCGTCCAGCTCGAGGCAGCCGAGCTCCTCGGCGCGCTCGACGTCGTGCATGACGAGGGCCCGCAGCATCGGGGTCGCCAGCAGGTCCAGCGGCATCACCCGCTCGTACATCCCGATGGGGACGATGGCCCGCGGCGAGCCGTGCGTGGAGGTGGTCATCGCGAACCGGCGGCCGGGAATCAGCCGCGAGGCGAACGTGCGGACCGTCGAGAACGTGTCGAAGCCCGGACCGAGCCAGCCCAGGAACTCGCGCTCGCGCCCCTCGGCGAGCACCGACACCTGCTGGTGGTAGCGCCCCAGGTACCCGTGGACGTCGCCCGCGGCCGCGCGACCGGAGAGCACCGACCCGGAGACGATCCGGTGCTCGCGATCCGGATCGACCTCGCCCTCCAGCAGCGTCGGGGTCGCGGCGCCGATCCGCGTGCGGAGAAGCCGCGGCCGGGCGACCGGCGGCCCCCCGAGCGCCACGACGCGCGCGGCGTCGAGCACCCCGGTCTCGAAGAGGCGGCCCGTCGCGATGACGTCCTGCACGCCGATGTGCCAGACCACCTTGCGGCGGTCCACCGGGTCCAGGGTATGGATATGCACGCCGGCCGTCCCCGCCGGATGCACCCCGTCGAAGACCTCGTGGCGGATCTGGTTGGCGGCCGAGGCCGGCGCGTGCACGCGGTGGCCGGGTCCCGTGCAGACGAACACGGGCCCCGGGGTCAGCCGCGCCAGGGCTTCCAGCCCGCGCTCGAAGGGACCCTCCCGGCCCTGCAGGATGGCCGCCACGTCGGGTGCGAGGGGATTGGTGTCGATGGCGGTGACGAAGATCGAGTGCGGCCGGGCCGCCGGGTCCGCCACGCGGCCGAAGGGCCGGGCCCGCAACGCCGTCCACTGCCCCGACTCGAGGAGCAGGTCCCGGACCTCGCCCTCGGTCATGCCGCTGGGGTGACGCCCCGACCAGGCCGCGAACCCGGCCGACTCGGGCTCCCGCCCTTCCCGCTCGGCCCGGCTCGGCTCGACGACCACCGACTGCAGGGCGCGCCGCGCGCCCCGGTTGATCGCCCGGACCGTGCCGGCCGCCGGCGCCGTGTAGCGCACCCCCGGCATGGTCTTGTCCTCGAACAGGAGCTGGCCGCGGGAGACCGAATCGCCCACCGACACGTGCATCGTCGGGCGCAGGCCGACGTAGTCGGCGGCCAGCAGCGCGACGCGCCGCGCCGGGGGGGCGTCCTCGATGGACGGCTGCGGGGCGCCGGAGATCGGCAGGCGCAAGCCTCGTGTGATCCGGTGGGTTGGCATTCGCAGGCCGGGTGCGGTCGAGAGAGATTATAGCCGTTTCCCGCGGGGCGCCCGGCGCCGGGGGTAGGGGCCGCGGCCTTTGGGTACCATTGACGGCGGATCATGCCGGTGCGAACCGTTCTCGTCTGTGAAGCGCAGGTCCCCTTCGTGACCGGGGGCGCCGAGTCGCTCGTACGGGCGCTGGTCGAGCATCTGCGCGCCGCCGGCTACGAGACGGACCTGGTCAGCGTGCCCTTCACGTGCTCGAAGGACGAGATCCTGGCGACCGCGGCGGCATGGCGACTGCTGGATCTGAGCGAGAGCAACGGCCGGGCCGTCGATCTGGTCATCGCCACCAAGTTCCCCACGTACTTCGTCCGCCACCCGAACAAGGTGACCTGGCTCGTGCATCAGCACCGGTCCGCCTACGAGCTGTGCGGCACGGAGTACGCCGACTTCGAGCATACGGAACCGGACGTGGCGTTGCGCGACAGGCTCCTCGCGCTCGACCGCCGGATGCTCGGGGAGTGCCGCCGGCGCTATGCGATCTCGCCGAACGTCGCCGAACGCCTCCGGCGGTTCAACGGACTCGACGCCGAGCCGCTCCACCATCCGCCGCCGCTGGCCGGACGGCTGCATCACGCGACGTACGGCTCCTACGTGCTGTCGGTGGCGCGGCTGGAGTCCATCAAGCGGGTGGACTTGGCCATCGAGGCGATGCGCCACGCCCGCGAGCCCTTGCGGCTCGTCGTTGCCGGCGACGGAAAGCAGGGAGAGAGTCTGGGCCGCCGGGTGGAGGAGACCGGACTCGCGCACCGTGTCGAGTTCGTCGGACAGGTGACCGACGACCGGCTCGTGGAGCTCTACGCCGACGCTCTCGCGGTAGTCTACGCCCCCTACGACGAGGACTACGGGTACGTGACGCTGGAGGCGTTTCTGGCCCGCAAGCCGGTCGTCACCGCGACCGATTCGGGAGGCACGCTGGCGTTCGTCGAGGACGGCGTAACGGGCCTGGTGTGCGAACCGCACGCCGAAGCCGTCGGCGCCGCGTTCAACGCGCTCGCCGACCGCAAGCGGGCCGCCGCACTCGGCGACGCGGGCCACGCCCGCGCCGCGGCCGTCACCTGGGACAACGTGATCGAAAAGCTCGTGCAGGGCTGAGCGCGATCGCCGGGAGAGAGAGTCGTGCGTCTCGCCGTCTTCACGCCGCTGCCGCCCGAACGGTCGGGAACCGCGCGCCATGCGGCGGCGCTGCTGCCGGCGCTCTCCCGGCGGCACGCCATCGACGTGTACGCGGACCGCCCGCCGGCCGCGGACGCCGCGCCGGACGGCGTCGCCGCGTTCGGCGCGCACGACTTCGTCTGGAAGCAGGCCCGAACCCCCTACGACCTGGTGGTCTACCAGCTCGGCAACGCCGCCTGCCACGACTACATGTGGGCCTACCTGACGCGTTACCCCGGCCTGCTCGTCCTGCACGCCGGCCAACTGCACCAGTCGCGCGCCCGCGCGCTCGTGGCCGCCGGGCGCGAAGACCGCTACCGGACGGAGCTCGCGTTCGACCACCCGGACGCCCCGCCCGGCGTAGCGGAGCTGGGCGCCGCGGGCCTCCTGGGCGACACCCTGGTCTACCTGTGGCCGATGCTGCGGCTTCCCGTCGTGTCCGCGCGGCTGGTCGCAGTGCACGGCGCGTGGTTCGCCGACCGGCTCCGCCGCGACTACCCGGCGGCCGGGGTCGAGTCCTTTCGCCTGGGAGTCGACGACCCGCTCGACGGCGGCGAACGGCCGGCGGCGTCCAGGACGCGCGGCCGGAAGCGGCTGGGACTGGCGCCGGGCGATATCGCGTTCGCCGCGCTGGGCAGCGTCACCCCCGAGAAGCGGCTGCCGCAGATCCTGCGCGCGCTGGCCGTTGTCCGGGACGCGGTCCCGGCCGCGCGCCTCGTCCTCGTCGGCGCCGAAGCGGGCCACTACGACGTCATGCGGGACGCGCGGGCGTGCGGGGTGGCGGACCGCGTCGTCCGCGCGGGATACGTCGAGGACGCGGCGCTCGGAGACTGTCTCGCCGCGGCGGACGTCTGCCTCTGCCTGCGCTGGCCGAGCGGCGGCGAGACCTCCGTGTCGTGGCTGCGCTGCCTGGCCGCCGGCAAGCCGACCGTGGTAACCGACCTGCCGCACCTGGAAGAGATTCCCGCCCTGGTCACGCGCCGCATCTGGACACCGTCGCGCCTTGCCGCCGATGCCGCCGGCGAGCCGGTCGCCGTCTCCGTCGATCTGCTCGACGGGGACCGCTCGCTCGCCATCGCCATGCGGCGCCTGGCCGCGGACGCCGGCCTGCGCCGCCGCCTGGGCGAGCGGGCGCGGGCCTGGTGGCGCGCACACCACCGCATCGACGCCATGGCCGAAGACTACGAACGCCTTCTGGCGCTTGCCGCCGCCCGGCCGGCGCCGGCGCTGCCGGCGGAGCTGCTGCCGGACGGAACCGAACACACGCGCGCCCTGCTGGCGCCCTTCGACCTCTCCGTGACCGGCGTGCTCGGCCCGGCGGCGGCGCCGGCCGGCGAGCGCGGCGGGTAGTGCCCTGCTTCATATTCGGGGGTGACGTCGACTTCGCGCAGGTGATCAAGGCGTACGGGAGACCATGCGATCACGATCATCTGGCGCCATCAGCCCCTCGCCCATGTCCCAAGCCGCGGCGGATGTCGCGGATGTCGTCGCGGATCGTCTTGACCCACTCGACGTCGCCCGAGAGCAATTTCTTCACGTCGCCGCGCAGTTCTGTGTGCGCCACGTCGTTGTTGGTGATCTCGCGGCGCAGGAACCACACACAGATGCCGGCGAGGATGCCGATGACGGCAAGCAGCGCGGCACCAGCCCAAGCCGCAGCCGAGACCGCGGCCGGTAGTTCTATGGTGATGGGCGCGGCCTGGGCCGCGAGATGCAGGTCGAAAATCGTCAGGTCTCCGATCACGTCTCCATGTACGTGATCCACAAGACCCTCATCATAGCAGGCCCGACCCGGCGCGGAATCCGGCCGCGCATCGATCCGCGGATCGCGCGGCCATCGACCATCTCCCGCTGCTATAACTGACCGCACACGGCACGACGTGCCTACCAAGCTCCTCGCGAGCCCTCGATGTCCGACCACGAAGCCGGACCCATTATGCGAGTAGAACGCCAGCAATGGCGCTACGGGAAAAAAGGCGATTCCCTAGAGCCGCTTGCGAAACTCCTGGGGACTTGCCGCGTGGCGCAGTCCTCGATTCCC
>WTGR01000510.1 GCA_011523485.1 Acidobacteriota bacterium | reverse complement strand
CGCATACTGCGTACCGGATTCGCCCGACTCGCCCCCTTGCCCTTCGGGTCCATGCACTTCGCTTGGCTCCGTCGGCCCGCCGTTGCAGTTCATGGAGGCAAGGGCGGCGACGACGACGACCATTCCCAGCAGCTTCATCCCGGTTCTCCGCGATCCTCTGAGCACGGCGGGTGCCGGGAGTGGTCGAACGATTCGGCGCGCATTCGACGGCGTGTCCATGCGAAGTGTCCTTTCTGCGCGTGTTGCCTCCGGACTCGGGCTGCACGCACCACCTCACCTGGAAGCAAGAGTCGCGCCAGACGCTCGCAGCCGGGAAACAACGGGGTTCCCCGCCGGCCGCGCCCGACTTGCTGCGCCGCAGAAATACGGACCGTCCACCAGGGAGGTCATTCCGACAACCCGGCCCGGTCATACCGTTGAGTTGCCGACCTGCCGTAACGTCCGCTCGAAAGCGAGCTCGACGATCTCCTGCACCTCGCGCACGACGTCGGAGCACGCCTCCGGTCGCGGCCGCGTCGCCCTATTCGAGACGGAGCGTCTCCAGCGGATCGATACGCGTCGCTCGTCGCGCCGGGAGCCAGCAGGCGACCAGCGCCACGGCAATCAGCACCAGCGGCGCCGCCACGAACGTCAGGCGGTCACTGGTGGCGACGCCGAAGAGAAAGCCCTCCAGCACGCGGCTCGACGCCGCCGCGGCGAGCAAGCCCAACCCGACCCCGGCTGCGACCAGCAGCGCACCCTGCCTTGCAACCAGCGAGAGAACGTGCCCGGTCTGCGCGCCGAGCGCCATGCGGATCCCGATCTCCGAGCGCCGCTGCGCGACCGAGTGGCTGAGCAGGCCGTAGACCCCGAGCATCGCGAGCATCAGCGCGACCGCCCCGAAGCTCGCGACGAAGACGGCCTGGAAGCGCGGCTGCGCGACCGACGACGACAGGCGCGCCTCCATGGTCGTCACGTCGTCGAGCGCCGCCCGCGGATGCACGTCCGCCACCGCCTCGCGCAGGAAGGGAACGGCCGCCAGCGGATTGCCGCGTGTCCTCACCGCGATCAACGGCGCATTCAGCATCGGGAGGGTACTTGCCTCGAGCTGGCGCAGCGGAACGTACACCGCCGCGGCGGACTCGGCCGGAGCGAGATCCCCGTACTCGACGTCGGCGACCACACCCACCACCTCCCACAGCTCGTCATCGCCTCTCAACCGCAGGGGACCTCCGACCGGTCCCAACTGCAGGCGGCGACCAACCGCCGGCCCGCCGTCGAAGAGCTCACGCTCCAGCGTCTCGTTGACGACGGCCACACGCCGGCTGCCGGGGCCGTCCAGACTCGTGAGCGCGCGTCCGCCGCGCGGACGCAGGCGCATGACGTCGAAGTAGCCGGGGGTGGCCGCTCGTACGTGCGCTCTTGGGAAGTCCCACGGACTGGGTGGTTCCGGACGACCCGGGACGAGTACCGGCAGCGGCCACCCGTCGCGGACGAGTGGCAGCGCCGTCGACAACCCGACTGCCTCGATCCCCGATACGGCGTCCACCTGCGCCACTCGCTCCCGCAACGTGTCGGTGAAGCGCCGGGCATTCTCTCCCGCGGCCTCGAACTCTCCCGCCAGGATCAACCCGCCCAGGTCCGGATGATTGATCTCGGCCGTCAGCACGCTCCCGGCGTCGTAACCCGGATCGACGGACACGAGCCGCACGAAGCCGCGCAGCAGCAGGCCCGCCCCCACGAGCAGCACCAGCGCCAGCGCCACCTGCGCCACCGCCAGCGCAGCCCGCGTCCGGTTCGCCGACAGAATCCGGAAGCCGCCGGCCGCCCGCGGGTTTCCTTCGCCGAGGGCCCGCACGAGGTGCAGCCGCGACCACGAGAGCGCGGGGACGGCGCCGAACACCAGCCCGGCGACTACCGACAGACCGGCACCGAATGCGAGCACCACGCCGTCGACGCCCACCGCCTCGAGCCGGGGAACGTCGCCGGGAACCAACGCCGGCACGCCGCGGAGGATCAGCGCTGCCGCCGCGAGACCGAGCGCGCCGCCGGAAACACTCAGCACGACGCTCTCGGTCAGGAGCAATCGCGCGATCCGGCCCGGTCCCGCGCCGAGCGCACCGCGGACGGCCAGCTCCCGCCGGCGCGCGACCCCGTGCGCAAGAAACAGGCCGGCCACGTTGATGCAGGCGACGGCCAGCACGAGCGCGGTCACTGCGCTGAGCAGGGCCAGCGCCGGCCGGAAGTCCCGCACCATCTCGTCCTGCAGCGGGATCACGCGCGGTTCGCGACGCGGCCGCGGGTCGGACGGCGAACGGTCGGCGTTCAGGACGGTGTCGACCTCCGCCGCGGCGCGCTCCGGAGACACCTCCGGGCGCAAGCGTCCGAGCGCGGGAAAGTTCAGGCCGATGGCGCCCGGCTCGAACGCCGGTAGGACCAGCGGCGTCCATACTTCGACTTCCGGATTCGGAAACGAGAATCCCGCGGGCAGCACACCGACGACGACAAAGGTCTCACCGTCGAGATCGAGCGCGGCGCCGACGACGCCGGGGTCCGATCCGTAGCGGTTCGTCCACGCGGCGTGGCTCAGCAGCGCCACGCGGTCCGCTCCCTCGCGGGCGTCTTCCTCCACGAACAGCCGGCCCAGATGCGGCGCCGCCCGCAGGAGCGGAAAGAGCGCCGGAGACACCATCGCACCCCGCAGCGTCCGACGACCCTCCGGACCGAGCCAAGTGGGAGACCGCGGCACGTACGCCGCGAGCTGCTCGAACGACTCCGCTTCTTCCTGAAGTCGGGGGAGCGTAATGTTCGAAACCAGGGCCAGGGCGGGCCGCGAGGCGGCATTCACGTGTCCCACGCGCACGATGGCGTCCGCGTCCGGATACGGCAGGGGCCGGATCAGCATGCCGTGGACGATGCTGAACATCGCGGTGTTGGCGCCTGTGCCCAGCGCGAGTACCAGCACGACGGTGGCGGCAAAGCCGGGCCTGCGCCGCAACCCACGGAGGGCGTGACGCACGTCCCGGACCAAGTCGTCGAGCCACCGCCAGCCCCAGACTTCACGGGCTCGTTCACGGATGAGCATCCCGTTGCCCAGCTTGCGCCGGGCGGCTCGGTCGACGCCCTCATCGGCCAAGCCGGCATCGCGCTGCCGCTCCCGCTCGAGCTCCAGGTGGAAACGCAGTTCCTCCTCCAAGTCCGCCTCTGCCTGGCGGCGGCCCAGATACGGAACGACGCGATGAACCCAGACTCGCCAGCTCACCGGTCCTGCCTCGCTGCGCACCCCTACTCGAAGCGGAGCGCCCGCATCGGATCGACGCGGGCGGCCCGCCGCGCCGGCAGCCAGCACGCGACGAATGCCACGGCCGCCAGCACCAGCGCCGCCGCCACGAAGGTCAGGCGATCATCGGTAGCGACGCCGTAGAGGAAACTCTCCAGAATCCGACTCGACCCAGCCGCCGCAGCGATGCCGATGACCGAGCCGGCCACGACCAGCCTCATCCCCTGCTTCACCAGCAGACCGAGAATGTCGCCGCGTTGCGCACCCAGCGCCATGCGGATACCCACCTCGCCCTGCCGCTGCGCGACCGTGTAGCTGAGCAGACCGTAGAGACCGAACGCGGCCAGGAACACCGCGAGCGCCGCGAAGAACCCGACGAACGCGGCATAGAACCGCGGTTGGGCGACCGCGGTCGACAGCCGCGCATCCATGGTCATCACATCGAAGAGCGTTGCGGATGGGTATGCCGCGATCACCGCCTCGCGGAGGAAGTCGACGACCGCCAGCGGGTCGCCGGCCGTCCGGACCGTGACGATCGGAGAACGGAGCCCGAGCATCGGCGTTCCACCGGCCTGCGCCAGCGGGATGAACGCTTCTGCCTGCGACTCCGTCAGGTCGAGACCCTCGTACAGCACGTCCGCCACCACGCCGACGACCTCCCACGGCTCGCTGCTGCCGGGACCCTGCAGCAACAAGCGCCGGCCGACCGCGGAGTCGCCGCCGAATAGCTGTCGTGCAAGTGTCTCGTTGATCACGAGAACACGCGGGCTTCCCGCGGCGTCGAGGCGGGTGAAAGTGCGTCCGTCGCGGAGGCGCAACCGCAGCGCATCGAAGTAGCCGGGACTGGCGCCCTGCACCGTCGTCCGCTGGAGGGCGCTCGGATCGCTCGGCACGGGTTGACCGGCAACACGGACCGGCACGACACTCGCGAAGGTTGTCGCGAGGGGCAGGGACGTCGACACGCCCACCGCCTCGACTTGCGCCAGACGTTCCAGGCGGGTCATCTCCCCGACCAGGGCTTCCTGGAACCGCTGGTTGGCCGCCACGAGCTCCATCATCACCGCCGGCGTCATTCCCTGGGGGCTGAAGCGAATGTCGGGGTTCCGGGCGACTGCGGCGATCACGTTGGCCGGGTCGTAGCCGCGGTCCACGGTGACGAGCTGCACGAAGCTGCGCAGGAGCAACCCGGCGCCGGTCAGCAGCACCAGTGCGAGCGCCACCTGCGCCGTGGCCAGCGCCGCGCGCGCCCGGTGCGAGCGGAGCACGCCGAAGCCGCCGGCCGACCCCGCGCCCCCCTCGTTCAGGGTGCGCACCAGATCGAGCCGCGACCACTGGAACGCCGGGGCGGCGCCGAACAGCAGCCCGACGACGACCGACAGTCCGGCGGCGAACGCAAGCACCACGCCGTTGAGCGACACCTCGTCGAGCCGCGCGATGTCGCCGGGGACGAGTGCGGGCACTCCGCGCAGGACCAGGCCCGCCGCGGCCAGGCCGAGCACGCCTCCGCACAGGCTCAACGCCACGCTCTCGGTCAGGAGCTGACGCACGAGCCGGTTCCTGCCCGCGCCGAGCGCCGCGCACACGGCCAGCGTACGCCGGCGCGTCACCCCGCGCGCGAGCAGCAGCCCCGCCACGTTGATGCAGGCGATCAACAGGACCAGAGCCGTCGCGACGGTCAGCGCCAGCAGCGCCGGCCGATACGCGCCGACCATCTCTTCCAACAGCGGCGCCACGCGGACGTCGATCTCGGGGCCGGCTCGCGGGGGCCGATCAGCGCTTGCGTCGCCTGCGCCGCCGTTCCCGCCGCCGGGACTCCCGGCTCGCGCGATGAACTCGCTGCTGCGCCGCAGTATCGTGCGCGCCTCGGTCGCCGCCCGCTGCGGCGACACCCCGGGGCGGAGCCGACCGAGCGCGCCGAAGGAGAGCATGACCGTGATGCGCTGCTCCGCCGGCCCTTCCATGTTGGGCGGCGCGAACGGCGGAACGACGAACGGGGTCCAGTACTCGACGCCCGGGTTCGGGAACTGGAACCCCTCGGGAAGCACGCCCACGACGGTGTGCGGGTCGTCGTCGAGAACGACGGGCGTCCCCACTATGTCCGGATCCGAAGCGAAGCGCCTCGTCCAGGCGTCGTGGCCGAGCAGCACGACCCTGTCCGCCCCTTCCCGCGCCTCCTCCTCGGTGAAGAGCCGACCCATATGGGGCGCCGCTCGCAGCAGCGGGAACAGCGACGGCGAAACCGAGGCGCCGGACAACGCCACCGCACCGTCCGGACCGGACCACTGCGCGGAGCGTTCCTGATAGGCGGCGAGTTGCTCGAACGACTCGGCACTTTCCTGGAGCAGGGGCAGCGAACGGTTCGACAGGCGCATCCCGCCAGACACGTCTCGCGGACCGAACGATTCGCCGACACGCACGATGGCGTCTGCGTCCGGATACGGCAGCGGCCGGATCAG
>WTGR01000803.1 GCA_011523485.1 Acidobacteriota bacterium | reverse complement strand
GACGTGGAAGGCGTTGAAGCCCCAGCGCTCCCACCAGGTCATTGCACGCCGCGCCCTTCACCCCCCGGCCGACGCCCTTCCACCACCTGGTCGAGCGCCAGCACGCGGCGCACCGCGGCGTTGACCGCGTGGGTCGTCAGCGTCCCCCCCGCGATGGGACGTATCGCACGGTGGATCGCGATGTCGTCGCCCAGCGGCCGCTCGTAGTACTGCCGCCTCCACCGATCCGAGGGGACGTACTCCGGGGGCTCGAGGAAGGCGGTCACGTCGATGCGGCGCACCCGCCCGTCCGGCTCGAGCGAGATGAGCAGGCTCTCGCGCTTGGTCCGCACGACGTGCGTGTCGACGTACGACCGGCCGACGACGACGCCGTCGCGCCGGGCGACGTAGCGGGCATAGATGCGGGTCCGCACGTCCTCGCGCGAGATCTCGGCTATCCGCTCGGCCTGCTCCGCCGTCAGGTAGACGCGGTCCCCGCGGATGCTCGCACCCGCGAACACCGCGTTCAGCGCCTCCCGGCGCGAGATCACGCCCGGCTGCGCGAAAGCGGCGCCGGCCGCGAGAAGAAGCGAAACAACCACCAGCGCGCCGGCTGCGCACCTGCCCGCCACCCGCCCCGCGGTCGACACCTGCCTCATGATCGGACCCTCCCTAAAACGCGTATCCGACGCTGACGTTGAACTGGTTGACCCCGCTGTCGACGGCGTTGCCGACCCACATGTGGTCCACCTTGAGAACGACGCCCGGGTTCGGCTTCAGCTCGATGCCGAAGGTCGTGTAGGTGTTGTTCCTGCCCGGATCGCGGGTGAACCCCGCGGCCAGCGCGGTGTGGGTGTCGACCTTCTCGTAGCGCAGGTACGGCGTGAGCGCCACGCCGGCGGCTCCCGGCGCCTGCGACAGCAGGTCGTAGCCGAGCTGCACGTAGCCGCCCTGCATCTTCTCCGCGACGCCGCTCCTGCCTTCGAGGCCGAGCACCTGGTTCAGCATCGACGTGTCGTCGAGGCCGGCCTGCGCGAACAGGGCGCGAAAGTCGACGCCCCGGGCCTGCACCTGCGCGTGCACGTCGAAGATGTTGGTGCGGACGCCGTAGGTGCGGCCGCTGTCGTCCATCACCTGGCTCTGCCCCGATCCGCCGGTGTAGAAGCTGGCGCCGAAGAAGGCTCCGGGGATCGGCGTGACGTCGAGGCGGCCGGTGAAGGCCATGTCGTCCGCCAGGGCCCTGCCGCCCTTCTGACGGCCGCCCCGCAGGCCGCCCGACGAAAACTTCGCGCCGTTGAACCCGTTGACCACGTAGGCGCGGAAGGCGACGCTGTCGAACGCCCCGTAGACGCCGCCGCCGTTCTCCCGCCAGGTGGTGGGGATGATCCGGTTCTCCGTCACGGGACGCTCGGCCCCGATGAAGACGGTCGGCTCGTGGAACTCGTTGACCAGCCCCATCGGAATCATCAGCATGCCGGCGCGCAGGCCGAAGTTCGGGGTCGCCTGGTAGTCGACGTACGCGAACTCGACGAAGATCTCCTTCGCGTGCTCGACCTCGATCTCCGAGTTGAACAGGAACTTGTCGCTGAACCGGTAGCCGGCGTACAGAATGGCCCGCAGGTAGTCGAACTGCGTCGTCCTGTCCGAGGCGTAGTTCTCGTACAACATCTCACCGTAACCGGCGATCGACACGCCCGAGTCGATCGCGTAGGTCGCGGCCGCCGACGGCGCCAGGCCGAGCGCGCGGGCCTGATCGATGGACACTTCGTTCGCGGACTCGCCGCTCCGCAGCCGTTCGATCTCCTCGGCCAGCAGCTCGATGCGCCGCTCGAGCTCCTCGACGTCGACCTCCTGCCCCTCGGTGTCCTGCTCCTCGGTGTCCTGCTCTTCCGTCTCGCCCGCGGCGGTCTCGGCTTCCGTACCGGCCGCCGGCGCCGCCGTCGCTCCGGCTCCCGCGGGAACCAGGACGCCCTCCCTCGACTCCGCGAAACCGGCTTCGTTCGGGCCGGCGCCGACCGCGGGGGCGGCCCTCAATCCGATCGCCAGCGCCACCGCAAATGCGGCCAGCGTGGAATGAAATCGCCCAGTCGCCATCACGCCACCTCCATCACAATGCGGTTGCGTGGCGCTGGGCCCGCCCCTAGAATGGGAGTCGCTGCAACGTGCCGCACGCCGTGCAACCAGGGTCTGGGAACCGCGGGGCGAGCGTTCAGCAGGCCCACTCGGTGTTGCCGCACCGGGCGGGCCGTTTCACTTCCGAACGCCCCTGCAACACCGTCTCGGCTCGGGAATTCCCCGTCGGGCCGGCGGCCAGAAATGAGATCAGGTCTCAGTTGGCGAGGAGAACTATAGATCCGACCGATTTGGTCGGTCAAGAAAAATGAGATTTGATCTCACTACTGACCCTTCCGAGACGGCTGCCCGAGCATCGGGATCCGCCGGATGACGGCGGCGCCGCTCGCCTACCGCCGCATCTTCGTCGCGGCGTCGATCGCGATCCTGGCGGGAAGGGTGGTCGGGGTGTCCTGGCTGGTGGCGCCCTGCGTCCGGGTATTGCGCACCGGCCCCGCGACCGAAACATCGGTACAGAACGAAACCGACGCTGCATCCACGAGAGCAATCGGTTAGCCTGAGCAGAAATGGCCTTCGATCTGCGCCAACTCTGGGTCACGGAGTGGATCGTCTGCGGCTTCTTCCTCTACCTGATCGTCCTCTCGCGCGTGCGCCCGCTCGCCCCCGCACGCCGCCGCCGCGTGCTGCTCGTCGGCTTGGTGTGCATCGTGCTGGCCGTCATGCTGTCGCAGCTCCGGCCGTCGCCCAGCCTGCGCATCATCCGCGACTGGGTGCCGGCGATCTATCTGCTGCAGAGTTACTGGGTGTCCGGCCTCTTCTTCCTGCGGCCCTCCCTGCGGCTCGAGCGCCGCCTGCTGGCGTTCGACACCTGGCTGTTTCGACGCACCGGCGTGCGCCGCGCCGCCGGGCGCGCGCCAAGGCTGGTCGCCTCGTGGTTCGAGGCCACGTACCTGCTGGCGTACCCCTTCGTCCCGGTAGGCTTCGGCGTGTTCCTGGCGCTCGGACATCGCGGCAACGCGGACGCGTTCTGGATGGCGGCGCTCATCGCGGGATTCACCTGCTACGGCATGCTGCCGTGGATCCAGACGCGCCCGCCGCGCGCGCTCGCGTCGGACCGCCCGCTCTGGATGCCCCACCCGAGCCTGCGCCGGCTCAACGCGTCGGTGCTCCAGCGGATGAGCGTGCAGGTGAACACCTGTCCGAGCGGACACGCCGCCACGTCGGTGGCAGTCGCCCTGACCATCGTCACGGTCGGCGCCCCCGCCACCGGCGCCGGGTTCGTGCTGGTGGCCGCCAGCATCGTCGTCGCCACGGTGCTCGCCCGCTACCACTACACGCTCGACACCCTGCTCGGCCTGGCGGTCGGCATCGCCGCCTGGGGCATCGCGTTCCTGTCGCTATAATCGGTCGCCGGCCCGACAAACATGGCCTGCGGTTCCGATTGCCGCCCAACCGGGCCTGGCCGGGCGTCTGCAACGTTTGCCGCGCAGACTCCCGGAGGCCGCTCACCTGGAGGGATACCCATGACTCGCAGACTGCTCGCGCTCGTCGCGCTGACCGCCTGGCTCACCGGCGCCCCCGCGGTCGCCGCCGCCGCCGACTACCACCACATCCACCTGATCGCGACGTCGGCGGCCGAGGCCAAGGAGTGGTACATGACCCATATGGGGTGCACCGACTACGGCCGGCACAACGCCTGCGCCGCCGGCGACACGCTCATCATCTTCTTCGAGCGCGAGCCGACCGGCCCGAGCGTGGGCAGCGGCGTCGACCACATCGGTTTCTCGTTCCCCGACCTGGCCGCCAAGATGGCCTCGTTCGAGGCCGCGGGCATCAGGATCCTCGAGCCCATGCGGGAGATCGACGGCCTCTTCAAGCTGGCGTTCATCGAGGACCCGTGGGGCACCAAGATCGAGGTGGTCGAGGACACCGAGTGGCTCGGCTTCCACCACCTGCACCTGCGGTCGAACGATCCGGCCGCCGCGCTCGACTGGTACGAGCACATCTTCGCGGGCGAGCGGGACAGCCTGAAGGGCCGCATCGCGGGCCTGCGCTACGGCACCGTCTGGCTGCTCATCTCGCAACACGACGGCGAGCTGGCGCCGACCGAGGGCCGCGCCTTCGACCACCTCGGCTGGCAGTTCCCCGACCTGCGCTCGGCGGCCGAGGAGATCAAGGGCAAGGGCGTCGACTTCACGATGGAGCCGCGCCCGTTCACCAACCCGCTCGGCGAGGACATGCTGATCTCGTTCGTCGTCGGCCCGGACGGCGTCCGCATCGAGATCGTGCAGCCGCGGGTGTAGCCCCCGCGCGGTGACGAGCGCGCTGCACCCGCATCCCGTTCTTGCGTAGACTCCGGACAGGCGTCGATCCGCGGTTGCGGGTGGGCGCCGTCCGCTCCACACCTCGCCGTACACGGTTCCCGGATCGGAGATGAAGCGCCTGGACCTCGACGAGCGACTTGAGAGCCTGCGTGACGAAGCGGACCCGCGCCGGCGGCGGTTGCTCGCGCTCGGGCTGCTCACGGCGCAGCTCGGCCCACTGGGCATCGAGCCCGTCCTGGTGGGGGGCGGCGCGCTGGAGTTCTATACCGCCGGCGGCTACGCGACGCACGACATGGACCTGGCCCTGCCGCACGGGCCGGAGGTGGACGCCGCGTTCGCCGCGCTCGGATTCCTCAAGGAGGGCCGCTTCTGGTACCACGCAGACCTCGACCTGGTCTTCGAGGCGCCCGCGCCGGCCGGTCTTCCGGGCGAGGACGCGCCCCGTACCGAGGTCTCCGTCGACGGCCTCCGCGTCGTGATCCTCGGTGTGGAGGACCTGCTGATCGACCGCCTGCGCGCCTGGGTGCATTGGAAGAGCGACGAGGACGGACGCTGGACCCGGCGTCTCGCGCACCTGTACGTGCAGCGCCTGGATTGGAGTTACCTGCGGGAGCGGACGCGCGCTACCCCCGAGGAAGCGGAGCGCCTGCGACAGATCGAGCAGGAAGTGGGCCGATCATGATCGACTACGACGAGTTCCAGGCCGAAGTGCGGCGGCTCAAGCGCGAGCGCTGGGCGAAGATGCTCGCCGCCGAGCCCCCCGGTCGGCCGGCCGGCAGAAGACCGCGCGATCCGGAGCAGGAGCGGATGTTGCAGCACATGGACCGTGCCCGGCTCGAACGGGAGAATCCGGACCTGCTGCGCCGCGGACCGCAACGGGACGAGCCGCGGACTGAAGCATCTGCCCGCGCCGGCACGTCCGTCGCGACGCCGGGGCGCCGGCCGGGAACGCCATGAGGCGAGGCATTGCCCGCGCGGCGAGCGCGGTGATAGTAAAGTGAGCCGACACCGGAGAGAGCCCGGACCGCCGGTCCGCACGCGAGGAGATCACCGATGCAGAGCAAGCCGCAGAACGACCCGACACCCCAGCCTTCGCGCAGGCGGTTCATCGAGAGCGCCGGCGCGGTCACCGGCGCGGCGTTCGCAACCGCCGCCATCCCCGGGCGCGCGGCCGCGGCGCAGCCGAGCGGCGGCGACAGCCCCGGCGCGCGCTTCCGCCAACTGCTGGGCGGCGACGATCCGCCCTATTGCGTCAATTGCGGCGACGTCGCCACCGCGCGCCTCGCCGAGATGCACGGCTTCCAGATCGTGATGACCGGCGGCAGCGCGCTGTCGTTCA
>WTGR01000315.1 GCA_011523485.1 Acidobacteriota bacterium | reverse complement strand
CCGGCCAGCATCGGCTCGGGATCGGACATCTCGTGGTAGACGTCGGCGATGATGATCCAGTCGACGGCGCCGGCCGGCAGCCTCGGGTCGGTCGCCGTGCCGAGAACCGCCTCGATGCCGGTCACCCCCTCGTCCGCCGCCCGCTGCCGCATGATGTCGAGCATCTCGGGCTGGATGTCCTCGCAGTACACCGTGCCGCCCGGTTGCACCCGGCGCGCCATGCGCCGCGCGTAATAGCCCGAGCCGCATCCGACATCGGCGACGACGTCGCCCGGCCGCAGGCCCATCGCGTCCAGCACCCGCTCGGGCTGCTCCTCATCGACGCGCTCGGGCCGCTCGAGCCAGTCGGCGCCGAGGTAGCTCATGAACTCGGCCGGCACGCGGTGCCGTGCCGCTCGCTCGTCCTGGGCGAGGGCCGGAGCGGCGAGCCAGCCGGCGACGACGTACCCGATGAAGACGGCGCCGCCCGCCGCCCGCCACTGGTTGCGATTCATGGACTCGGTCTCCTGCCGGCCCGCAGAGGGACTGCTCGCCGTCCTTGCTTCGCGCCGGCCATCGCGAGTCGGCCCGCCCGGCGGACGAAAGCCGACTTCCTGCATGGTATCCTGCCTTGCTCATCCGCCGACGGAATTCCACAGCAGGACAGCTCAAGATGCCAATCCGCCTGCTCGCGGTCGTCGCGTTGCTCTTCGTCCTCCCCGCCGCGGCCGGCGCACAGGCCGTCCCGACGCCCGCGCGGTACTTCGGTTTCGAGATCGGCGCCGACGGCGAGATGGCCCGGTACCCGAAGGTGCTCGAGTACCTGCAGCTTCTGGCGGATCGCACGGACCGGGTGGAGTACGAGCACCGCGGAACGACGACCGACGGCAATCCGTACGTGCTGGCCAGGTTCAGCTCACGCGAGAACCTCGATCGCCTCGACCGGCTGATCGAGATCAACCACCGGCTGGCCGACCCGCGGGGGCTGTCGGACGACCGGGCGCGGGCGCTGGCGCGGGAGGGCGTTCCGTTCTATTTCCTGTACGCCATGATTCATTCGACCGAGGTCGGCACCGGGCAGACCGTCATCAACATCGCCCATCGGCTGGCGACCGAGGAGTCGCCGGAGATTCGCGAGATTCTCGACAACACCGTCGTGCTGCTGGTGCCGTCGCAGAACCCGGACGGCCAGATCCTCGTCACCGACCATTGGTACGCCACCGAGAACACCGGGCTCAACCGAGTCTATCCGGACCTCTACCAGCGCTACACCGGCCACGACGACAACCGCGACTGGTTCATGTTCACGCAGAAGGAGACCCGGCTCGCCATCGACATCCACCGGGAGTACAAGCCGCAGATCACGCACGACATGCACCAGATGGGTCCCCGCGGCGCGCGGATGTTCGTTCCGCCGTACAAGGATCCCCACGACCCGAACATCCATCCGCTCCTGCTGAACGGGCAGGCGCAGATCGGCCGGGCGATGGCGTCGGCGCTCGTCGCCGCCGGCAAGAAGGGGATCGTTTCCAATGACCTGTACGACCTGTGGACGCCGGCGCGCCAGTACATGGTCTATCACGGCCAGCCGCGCATTCTGACCGAGATCGCCAGCGCCAACCTCGCCGATCCCTACGTCAACTCGAGGGGCCCCGGCCGGCCGCTGGGCCCGCGGGAGGTGCGGACCAACTTCCCCGTGCCGTACGACTCGTCCGTATGGCGCCTGCGCGACATCGTCGAGTACGGCGAGATTGCGACCTTCGCCGCGCTCGAGAACATGGCGAAGTACCGCACGCGCTGGATGGAGAACTTCCACAGAGTGCACCGCGACTGGGTCGACCGCGACGAGGCGCCCTACGCGTTCGTCGTGCCGGCGGTCCAACGGGATCCGTTCGCCGCCTACGAGCTGCTGGAGATCCTGCACTTCGGCGAGGTCGAGATTCACCGGGCACAGGCGCCCTTCACCGCCGGCGGCAAGGACTACCCGGCCGGCTCCTGGGTCATCCGGCTCGCGCAGCCGTACGGCGCCTTCGCCAAGACGATGCTCGAGAAGCAGGTCTATCCCGACCTGCGCCAGTATCCGGGCGGACCGCCGATCCCGCCCTACGACGTCACCGGGCATACGCTCGGCATGCTGATGGGCGTAGACGTCGACCCGATCGACGAGCCGGTCGACGCCGACCTGACGTTGCTGGAAACCATCGAGCCGCGGCGGACCGCGCTGCCCGAGCGGCCGGATTGGGGCTATGCGGTCCCGCCCTCCTCGAACGCCGGCTTTCTGGCCGCGGCGCGGCTGCAGGCGGCCGGGATTCCCGTGTACCGGGCTGCCGGCGGGTTCGAGTCGAACGGTCGCGAGCACGCTCCGGGCACGTGGCTGGTGCCACCCACGGACGAGGCCGAGCGGATCCTCGAGCAGGTGGCGGAAGAGACCGGCCTCGTCGTGACGGCGGTCGACCGTGCACCCCGCGTGGGCGGCCATCGCCTGCGCGAGCCGACGCGCGTCGGACTCTGGCGGGCCGCCAACAACATGCCGGGCGGCTGGATGATGTGGCTCTTCGAGCAGTACGAGCTCGATCACGCGGTGATCTCGTCCCTGGACTTCGAAGGCGATCTCGCGGACCGGTACGACGTCATCGTGCTGCCCTCCGGCACCACCCGCACGCGGATCATCCGGGGGTTGAGCCCGGACCGG
Organism: Acidobacteriota bacterium; assembly: GCA_011523485.1. Next base: position 3,080 of record WTGR01000315.1, on the reverse strand, counting down.
CACGACGAGTCCTGGCGCTGGGCGTACGGGGTGGGTCAAGCGGGCTGGCGCAAGCTGCGCCGGTGGGTGGAGGAGGACGGCGGAACGCTGATCGCCCTCGGCTCGGCCGTCGCCGCCGCCCGGCGACTGCTGGACCTGCCGATCGAGCCGGTGCTGCCGGCCCGCGGCGTGCCCGCCCGCTACGGCAACGGCGGGCGCCCGACCCGCATCACGCTCGGTGAGGCCGAACGGCGGTTGCGGGACGCCTTCCGCAGCCCCGCGGAGCTCTCCCGGACCCTGCGCCGCCGGGTCCTCGATCCGACGTCGCTCTTCTTCTCGCCCGGCACCCTGCTCAAGCAGGAGTACAACCCGCGGCATCCGGTCGGCTACGGCATGCCCGAGACCTGGCCGGTCTTCTTCCGCTTCGATCAGGCCTACCAGCTCCTGCCCAGCTTCGACATCCCGGCCGAGGTGGTTTCGCGCTATCCCGACGACGACGACATGGTGGCGAGCGGCTGGCTGCTGGGCGACGAGTTCCTGCGCGAGCGGGCGAACGTCGTCGCCTTCGAGGTGGGCCGCGGCACCGCCGTCACCATGGGCAGCCAGATCGCCTTCCGCACCCAGACCCGGGCGACGTTCAAGCTGCTCTTCAACGCCATCTTCCACGGTCCCGCCGAGCCGGTGACGGCCGCGGAGCTCGCGACGCTGCAGTAGCGCGACCTTGCGGCCGCGGTGCGACCCTGCGGCCGCGGTGCGGCCCTGCGGGGTCGCATCGGGAGTCTCGCGGGCACCACGCTGCCACCGCTCCACGGTCTTGCGCTATAGTGGAATGAGCGGCGGTTCCGTCGCCCCGCTCCCGGAAACCCCCATGCCGCGCACCGGGCGCGCTCTGGCCTCGTTCGTGCCGACGCCGCGCCGTGCGTGAGGTGGAGGGCTGACGATGAACCTGGAAATCCTGTCGGTCGTGTTGACTGGCGCCGCCGTGCTGCTCGGTGTCTGGCGCATCCACGCGAGCTACGAGAGGCGGAACGATGCCGCGCATGCGGAGCTGGGGAAGCGCATCGACACCACGCATGCGGAGTTGGGGCAGCGCATCGACACCACGCGGGCGGAGTTGGGGCAGCGCATCGACACCACGCGGGAAGAGCTGGGGCAGCGCATCGACACCACGCGGGAAGAGCTGGGGCAGCGCATCGACACCACGCGGGAAGAGCTCAATCAGCGTATCGACGCCACGCGGGCGGAGCTGGGCGGCCTTGGACATGCTGAACCAGCGCATGGACACGTTGCTGCAGTTGCTTGCACGTCCCGGCGCATCCTCGGCCGACCCGTGAGAGCAGTCGCCTGCCGTCACCAGGTTGGAGTACGTGCCGCGGCGAACAGCGCCTCGGTGTCGAGCATCGTGGAGAGATCGGTCGCGATTTCGTCCAGCGCGCAATCTATCGTGACATCGTGGCTCCAGGACGTGTCGGTCCCGCTCCCCGTGCGGGCGAGCCATGACCGGCGCCAGGCGTCGTTGGCGAACAGGCCGTGCAGGCAGGTTCCCTCCACGCGACCGCTCTCGTCGCGCGCTCCCTCGGCGCCGGTGTCGAGATGCAGCATCGGCCGGGCGAGATCCGGCCCCTCGACGCGGCCCATGTGGATCTCGTACCCGGACACCGGCTCGCCGCCGAGCGCACAGCGTCCCTGCGCCCGGCGGACGGTCTTCTCGCCGTCCATCGTCGTCTCGACCGCCAGCAGACCGAGTCCGTCAGCGGCGCCCGGGGGACCGTCGACGCCGGCCGGGTCCAGCACGCGCCGGCCCAGCATCTGATACCCGCCGCACACGCCCAGCACGCGGCCGCCGGCGCGGGCGTGGGCGAGGATGTCGTGATCCCATCCCTGGGCGCGCAGGAACGCCAGCTCGCGGAGCGTCGACTTCGTGCCGAACAGCACCACGACGTCCGCGTCGCGCGGAAGGGGACGGCCGGCCGGCACGAACGAGAAGTCGACGCCCGGATCGAGCCGCAGCGGGTCCGCGTCGTCGAAGTTCGCGAGGCGCGAGAGGAGCGGCGCGACGATGCACGGGGAGCCGGCGGACCCTCCGCGAGAATCGCCGGGCTCGGCGCCGGACGAGCGGCACCGGGGTTCGTGGCCCGCCCCCTCCTCCGAACCATCCGGCCGGCCGCCCCGCGAAAGCGACGCGGTGTCCTCGGCGGGCAGCCGCCCGGCTGCCCGCAGCCAGTGGACCAAGCCGAAGCACCGCCACCCGGTGCGCCGCTCGATGAACGCGAGTCCGCCCGCGAACAGCGCCGGATCGCCCCGGAACCTGTTCACCACGAACCCGACGATCAGGCCGGCGTCCTCCGGATCCAGCACGGCCTGCGTGCCGACCAGGGAGGCGATCACGCCGCCGCGGTCGATGTCGCCCACCAGGCAGACCGGGACACCGGCGGCGCGGGCGAACCCCATGTTGGCGATGTCGTTCGGCCGCAGGTTCACCTCCGCGGGGCTGCCGGCCCCCTCCACCAGGAACGAGGTCGCAGTCGGCCGCCAGGCGCTGGAAGCTCTCGAGGACGGAAGCGCGGACCCTGGCGCGCACGGCCTGGTACGCCCCCGCGTCGACGGTGCCGATGACGCGTCCCTGCACGACGAGCTGCGCGCCGCGGTCGGTCTGCGGCTTCAGGAGCACGGGGTTGAAGTCGCGCCGCGGTTCCAGTCCGGCGGCACGGGCCTGGAGGGCCTGCGCGCGCCCGATCTCGCCGCCGTCGGCGCAGACCGCCGCGTTGTTGGACATGTTCTGCGGCTTGAACGGCGCGACGCGGATGCCGCGCCGGCGGGCGAGCCGGCACAGTCCCGCCACGAGGAGGGACTTGCCGACGCTGGAGCCGGTGCCCTGGATCATCAGGGCGCGCGCGGTCATGGAGAGGGATTCCCGGCGGTAAGCGAGTGGGGCATCCGCACGCAAGAAGGGCCGGCGCCCCGAGGAGCACCGGCCCTGGATGTCGCGTCGGACGGACCTGCCCGCTAGAGGGCGGCCAGCGGATCGAGCCGCAGCTTGCCGGTGGCGTGGCCGAGCGACTCGACCGGTACGCCCAGCTTGTCGAGCAGCGTGACGTGCA
>WTGR01000936.1 GCA_011523485.1 Acidobacteriota bacterium | reverse complement strand
TCGCCATCGACGTCGACGGCAACGTGCTGTGGCGCCACCGGACCCGCACCGCCATGGACAGCGCCGTGCTGACGACGGGCGGCGGCCTGGTGGTCGTCGGCGACTGGGATCGGAACCTGTACGTGCACGACGCGCGGTCGGGAGAGATCCTGTTCAGGACCCGGATGCCGAGCTCCGTTTCCGGGTTCCCCATCACCTACGCGGTGGAGGGGCGGCAGTACCTGGCGATTCCGGTCGGGACGGACCCTTCGCTGTGGAGCGGCATCTCCGGGCAGTTGACGCCGGAGAAGCGGCGCCCCGCCGGCGGGCACGGGATCTTCGTGTTCACGGTGGCCGACGAGGCTCCCTAGCCGGTTGGCTGCGTCCGACAAGGCCGGCCGGGCCCGTGGCGGCAGCGGACTCGCGGGCGTCTGCGCTCTCGGGAAAACGGCGCCGGCGCAGATGTGCCTGAACTCGCGCAGGCGGGAGGCACGGAAGGCACGGAAGGAGAAGCAGGGAGAATGAGACAACGGATTCTCGTCGTGGCTCTGGCGGCGTTCCTGGCCGGCAGCGCGGTGGGCACGGCCGGGGCGGAGGGACGCGTGGAGCACAACGTCGTCTTCGGCATGTACTCCGGGCTCGCGCTGCTGATGGACGTGTACTACCCGGAGAACCCCAACGGTTATGGCATCGTGTTCATCTCGGGCAGCGGCTGGACACGGGAGCTCGGCCTCGACGCCACGCCGTTGAAGGAGAGCGGGCAGGAGGACATCTACGCCGTGCCCCTGGCCGCGGCCGGCTACACGGTGTTCGGAATCAACCACCGCGCGTCGCCCCGCTTCCGGCATCCCGCGCATCTCGAGGACGCGCAGCGCGCGGTGCGTTTCGTGCGCCACCACGCGGATGGATTCGGGATCGATCCCGACCGCATCGGGGCGATGGGCGGATCTTCCGGCGGCCATCTCGCCAGCCTGCTCGGCGTCCTCGACGACAAGGGGTCCGCCGGCGACGCGAGCCCGGTGAACCGGGAGAGCGCGAAGGTGCAGGTCGTCGTCGCCCGCGCCGCGCCGACGGATCTCACCCTCGCTGCGCCGGGGAGGGTTCACCCGCTGTTCGGCTTCCGGCGCTCCGCGCGCACGGACTCGGTCGAGCACCGGCGCTTCGTCGCGGCATCGCCCGTCACCCATGTGACGCCCGGCGATCCACCGATGCTGCTCATCCACGGCGACGCGGACGACGTGGTGTCGTACGAGAATGCGGAGGTCATGCAGGCGGCCCTGGAGGAGGCCGGCGTGCCGGTCGAGCTGCTGCGCGTCCCCGGCGCCGGGCACGGCCCGACCTTTCCGGGCGCGGTGAACCCGCCGGACTACATCGGCGCCATGATCGCGTGGTTCGACCGCTACCTGCCGGAGCCCCGCTAGGATGGAGACGCCGTGAAGAATTGCCGCGGCGGAGGGCGGACGGCTTCGTGAAGCGCAGTCCGCCGCGGACCGTCGAGGGACGCACGGCTGCCGAGAAGGCGCCCGCGCCGGGCGCCGCGCCGCCGTCGCGAGCCGCGGAGTTCGAACCGGACCCGGTCATCGAGGCCTACAAGCGCGACATCGACCGGACCCTGCTGCGGCAGAACCTCCGGCGGTCCGTGACGGAACGGGTTGCGAACCTGATGGCGCTGCAGCGGCTCGCGGTGGAAGCGCGTCGCGCGGGACGTGTTCGCGAGCGTGATTCGTGACCGACTTCGAGAAGATTGTCCGCCTCTTCAGTGAGTCGGAAATCGAGTGCGTGATTGTCGGCGGTCTGGCCGCAACGATTCACGGGTCGGCCCGCCTCACGCAGGATGTCGACTTCGTCTACGCGCGAAACCGCGCCAACGTCCGGCGTCTCGTCGCCGCGTTGAGACCCCACTCCCCCTACCTGCGGGGGGTGCCACCCGGCCTGCCGTTCGAGTGGAGTGAGACCATGATCGAGCGGGGACTCAACTTCACGTTGACGACGACCCTCGGCGACATCGACCTGCTGGGCGAAATCACCGGCGGCGGCGACTACCAGGCTCTCGTGCCCCACAGCGTGGACATCGAGATGTTCCGGTGCCGGTGCAGGTGTCTGGACCTGCCGGGACTGATCCGCGTGAAGCGGGGGCGGGGCGTCCAAGGGATATCGAGGCGCTCGCGGAGCTTGAAGCGCTTCTTGAAGAGCGCGACGACGGGTCCGGGAATTGACCGCGGGAGCACGAGCGCACGAGAGGGTGCGTAACGTACGACGGGGAACCCGTGTCGCAGCGTGGATGTTCCTTGTCCTGGCGCTGGTCGGCGCCGGCTGCGGCGGCGAAGTAGTCCCCACGGGCCCGACTCCGACGACTCGCGCCTGACCTGCGTGGACGTCCACACGCGCCCATGATCGGCGCCGACGGCCTGATCTCCTCGTCGACGACGGATTGCACCTGTCGGCGGCCGGCTACGCGCTGTGGACGCGCATCCTGCGGCCCCACCTGGCGGGGTGAAACTCGGCCTCCCGCATTCCAATCCGCACGCCTGCTCGGGACATCGGGGCGCCGCACAGTCTCTACCGGGGCCGTCGCAATCCCCACAGCAGACGAGACTCGAGCAGGGCGAATGGCATTACGCGGAGAGGATTCTGATTCCGTCGATGTCGCGAAAGTCCGTTGGATTATGGGTGATCAGCGGCAAGCCGTGCGCCTTTGCGATGGCCGCGATCCAGGCGTCGTCCACGGCGATAGGCTGCCGGCGACGTGCGCAGCGGATTGTTCCCCACTGCCGGCAGACCTCCATGCTGAACGGGATCACCAGGTAGGTCCTTACGCTCTCCTTCAGTCGTGTGAGTTTGTTTCGTCCCCACCCGGCGCGACAGGCGCCCTCGTACAGCTCGCCAACCGTCATGAAGGAGATAGCCAGCCTGCGTCCCTCGATGTACGGCCGATAGCCATCGGCCAACCGGTGTCCCTTCATCAGGAAGGAAACGACATTTGTATCGAGAACGACGGTGCTCATCCGTCCGCCTCGGCATGTTTCCGTGTCCCGTGCCGGTGCTCGCGGATACCGTTCACGAAGCGCTCGACGTCCTCGTCGTCGTCCCACAGGTCCGCAGCGGCGCCAATCATGCCATCGAACTGCTGCGGAGCATCGATACCCTGCTCTTCCGCGAGTTCATCTATCGAACGCGATTCCCAGAAGTCAGTCGGGGCGGCCGGGAGCTCCTCGATTTCGTCGCCCTCGACCACCCGCCGCAGCGCCTTCATGCCTTCGATCAGCTTCATGACGTCGTTTCTCCTCGGCCGCGGATTCAAATGTACTGCCGTGTTCCGCGTTCTGACCGCCTTCCACCAGAAATCACCTCGGAGGCCGGGAATCTGACCAATCGAACGCAGAACTTCGGGATTACCAAGAAGATCCGCCACAAGATCAGCCAGCTTGTCATCCGGCTTCGCACCGGTCAGCTTCTTCACGTCTTGCTCGAACTGGATGCCCGCGAGCTGGCCTGCCAGATTCACGTCGGTCGCCAACAGGGCTTCCGAGAGTTCTACTCGTGACATTTCCCCAAAAAGCTGCCGGGTCAGGTTTCCGACTCGGATTTCACGCAGTTTCGAGTCGTTCCTGAATCCACTCCTCAGCGACTCGTATTCTTCGTCCGACAGGTCCCGTTTCAGCAGGTCATCGTCCAGTATTCCGACTTGAAGTACCCAGAGAGCCATGTCGACTTCGGCCGCGCTCCATCTGCGGGTGAAGCGTCGTTTGTCGTCTCTGATCTCTCGAAGGCTGTTCAAGTAGGCCAGGTATCGTTCCGAGTGTCTTCGGAACGGGCCGATTCCAAGTACCTTCTCCACCGGCGGACTCAGGATTCCGTAGTGCTTCGGCACAACGAATCTCAGGATTACCGACACCAGCTTCATGACGTCGTTTCTCCTCGGCCGCGGATTCAAATGTACTGCCGTGTTCCGCGTTCTGACCGCCTTCCACCAGAAATCACCTCGGAGGCCGGGAATCTGACCAATCGAACGCAGAACTTCGGGATTACCAAGAAGATCCGCCACAAGATCAGCCAGCTTGTCATCCGGCTTCGCACCGGTCAGCTTCTTCACGTCTTGCTCGAACTGGATGCCCGCGAGCTGGCCTGCCAGATTCACGTCGGTCGCCAACAGGGCTTCCGAGAGTTCTACTCGTGACATTTCCCCAAAAAGCTGCCGGGTCAGGTTTCCGACTCGGATTTCACGCAGTTTCGAGTCGTTCCTGAATCCACTCCTCAGCGACTCGTATTCTTCGTCCGACAGGTCCCGTTTCAGCAGGTCATCGTCCAGTATTCCGACTTGAAGTACCCAGAGAGCCATGTCGACTTCGGCCGCGCTCCATCTGCGGGTGAAGCGTCGTTTGTCGTCTCTGATCTCTCGAAGGCTGTTCAAGTAGGCCAGGTATCGTTCCGAGTGTCTTCGGAACGGGCCGATTCCAAGTACCTTCTCCACCGGCGGACTCAGGATTCCGTAGTGCTTCGGCACAACGAATCTCAGGATTACCGACACCAGCTCGATCTGGCGGAACGTGCCCAGCAGGTCGTCTATGGCTTGTTCCTCTTTGTCAGGAAGGGTCCGGAAATCCCACTCCGTCGATTCCAGAATTGACTCGACTTCCGATCGAGAAGGCCAGTAGCCGAACGCGTCCGCGTTCCAGATTCCGCTGTTCCGGATGCTCTCGATATCATCGTACGTGAGCCGGCAGCCCAATTGAACATTGTCTGTTTCGTCTTCGATACGGAAGAGATTCTGCCCGCGGCCATCGCGGATTTCCGTCAGTTGGCCATGCAGGGCAAGGCAGTCATGCAGGTAGTCCGTCGGTCCTGCATGTGTCGCGGGCGACGACGTTGCTGCGCTCTTTCCTGCCATACCGGGAACGTTACCATACTGGGGCAGGCGGGGCGGTCGACTGCCGGCCGTCGTCGGCGAACTCGAGGAAGAAGGCGCGCCGCGAGTTGCCGACCGTGTCCCGATACGGCTGGCACATCGCGGCGATGCGCACAGGGAGGAGCCGTTGGTGCCGAGGGTGCCGAGTGCAGCGGGCTCAGCACTTTCAGGCGGGCGGCTCGTTGGGCCGCCGACGGAGCAGTGCAAGAGAACAGGGGTGATTGATCGGAGCGAATGCAGATCCGTCAGTGCTCGGTCGCGGCCGGGGCGAGCCGCGGATCGGACACCGGCAGGGTGGGGAAGAGGTCGAGGAAGGTCGTGTAGGCGACCACGAACAGGCTGAGCACCCCGGCCGTGACCAGTAGCTCCAGCAGGCCCAGCGGCACGCCCTCGCCGTGCCACAGCGACGGGGCGACCAGAATGAAGCGCTCGAGCCACATGCCGGTGAAGGCGACGGCCGCCACCAGCGTCAGCCCGGGCGCCCAGGTCTTGACCGCGCGGCTCAGCAGCACGACGAACGGAACGGCGAACGCCATCGCGAACACGGCCAGCGCCACCGGCTCCCAGGCGCCGTGCATCCGGTGGTAGAGGAACTCGGTCTCTTCGGCGAGATCGCCGTACCAGATCACCAGGTACTGCGACCAGAACAGGTAGGCCCACAGGATGCAGAACCCGAAGAGCAGCTTGCCGAGGTCGTGCAACTGGTGGCGCCCGACGTAGCCGGCGATACCGAGCCGCCGGCGTCCCACGGCCGTGACGCCGGCCAGGAACGCCAGGCCGATCAGCAGGTTGCCTATGAAGTAGTAGCCGCCCAGCAGCGTCGAGAACCAGTGCGGGTCGAGCGCCATGACGAAGTCGAAGGCGATCAG
>WTGR01000606.1 GCA_011523485.1 Acidobacteriota bacterium | reverse complement strand
TGTCGAACGTGCCGCGGATCGGCGATGTCCGCGTCATGGCGGAGTTGCTCAGGGGGCTCGGCGCCGAGGTCGAGGGCATCGGCACGACGACGATGCGGGTCCGGTGCGCGACGATCCGCTCCGACGAACCGGATCCGCGGCTCGTCGGGCGGCTGCGCGGCTCCGTTCTGCTGGTCGGTCCCCTGCTGGCGCGGCTGGGGCGCGCCACGCTGGCTCCTCCGGGAGGCGACTTTCCCGGCCGGCGGACGCTGTCCGCCCATCTGCAGGCGTTGCGCGCCATGGGCGTGCGGGACGAGGCGGGCGAGGGGCACACCTTCATGGCGCCGGAAGGGCTGATTCCGGCTTCGTTCTACCTGGAGGAGGCGTCGGTCACCGGTACGGAGACCGCCATCCTGGCCGCCGCCGCGGCGCCGGGCGATACCGAGATCCGACACGCCGCCTGCGAGCCGCACGTCGTCGAGCTGTGCACCTGCCTGCGCGGTATGGGAATCGGGATCGAGGGGGCCGGCACGCCGACGATCAACGTCGCGGGCGGCGCGCGGCGCCGAGGGACGGCGCATCGGCTTCGCGGTGACTACATCGAAGCCGGAAGCTGGGCGGTGGTGGCCGCCATCACCGGAGGAGAGGTCGAGGTGCGCGGCGTCGCCGGTTCGGATCTCGAGCCGCTCACCGCCGTGCTCGGCCGGATGCAGGTCGGCTGCGATGTCGAGGACGATCGTCTGGTGGTCCGACCGTCGAGGCCGCGTTCGGTACGGCAGATCACCACCGCTCCCTGGCCCGGCTTTCCGAGCGACATGGTGAGTCTGGTCACCGTGCTGGCGACGCAGGCCGCCGGGCGGACCCTCATCCACGACTGGATGTACGAGCTGCGGCTGTTCGCGCTGGAGCAGTTGAGCGGCATGGGCGCCAACCTCTTTCTCTGCGATCCCCACCGCATCGTCGTGGAGGGAGGCCGCTCGCTGCACGGACGCACGTTGGACACCCGCGATCTGCGTTCCGGGATGGCCCTCATCGCGGCTGCCCTGGCGGCCGACGGGGAGAGTCGGGTCAGCCCCCTCGAGACGGTCGAGCGCGGCTACGCGAGCGTCGTGGACCGCCTGCGGTCGCTCGGGGCGCGGGTCGCCGTCGAGGCGTGAGACGCTCTCCCGCGGACGAGAGCAGGAGTTTCGCGCCAGCGAAACTCCCACGCCACCGCAAGGTCGCGCCCTTCGCGGACGGGGAGCAGGAGTTTCGCGCCCAGCGAAACTCCCAACGCGACCGTCAGGTCGCGCGCCCTCAGCGCGCGTCCGGCGGCGCCGGCGGCGCGATGGGTCGTTGCGGGCCGCCGGGGAGGCCGGGGAGGCCGGGGAGGCCGGGCAGCGGGCGCCCGGCTCGCGGTTGCGGTTGCGGAGGGTTCGATGGCATGGCGCCCGCCCGCGGAGGCGCGCCCGCCGCGGTGTTGGCGCCGACGCGGAACGGCCGCAGGTCGTCCTCTTCGAGCGCGAGGCCGCGGATGATGTGCGGCTTGAGCGTCAGGATGATGTCGGTCTCCTGCGTGTCGGTCCTGGTGCGGCCGAACAGGCGACCGAGGATCGGAATGCTGCTGAGCCCGGGAACGCCTCCGAGGGTCTCCCGCTCGTCGTCGCGAATCAGGCCCGCGAGAATGTTCGTCTCGCCGTCGCGCAACCGAATCATGGTGATGATGGAGCGGCTGCCGAACTGTGGCAGGTTGCCGTAACCCGTGCCGGAGATGTTGCTGATCTCGACCTCGAGCGCCAACGAGACCTCGTCGTTGTGGTGGATGCGGGGCGTGATGTCGATGTTGACGCCAATCTCCTCGTAGTTGAACGACGTGATCGGCTGCTGGCTGATCCCGCCGGCCGCGATGGGCGTGAACGTCGTGACCGGTACGGGTACACGCTCGCCGAAATGCGCCTCCGCGGCGACGCCGTCGGAGGTCCGCAGTTGCGGATTGGCGAGTATGCGGGTGCTCGAATTGGTTTCGAGGAGGCGGACCAGCAGACTGGTCGGGTTCGCGAGGAAGAGACTCGATCCGCTGACGCGGCCGATGTCGTCGATGGCCAGTCCCAGTCCGTCGGCGCTGTCGCCGGCGCTGTCGACCACGGCCGAATCGCCGCCGCCGATGTCCGAGTTGTCGCCGGTTGAGGCGAAACGGAGACCGTACTCCCGCATGGTCTGGCGGTCCACTTCGAGCAACTGCACCTCGATCACGACCTCGGCGCGGGCCTTGTCGATCGCCCGGATCAGTCGTGCCGCCGCGTCGATGCGTTCCGGCGTGTCCTTGATCGAAATCGCGTTGGTGGCGGTCACCGGCGCCAGGCGGCGCATGTCGACCACGAGGCGCAGCAGATCGATGGTCTCGGCCACGTCCGCGTTGCTGAGGTAGAAGGTCCTGATGATCTCCTCCTCGTACTCGCGGCGTTTCGCCGGCGTGTCCGGGATGATGGTTACCGTGCCGGGCGCGGTCACCCGGAAGAAGTTGCTCGTGCTGGCCGCGACGGCGGCGAGCGCCGTATCGAAGGTCATTCCCCGCAGGTCGCCCGAGAAAGGCGTGTCGCGGAACTGCGCGTCGAAGACGACGCTGATTCCGCCGAGCTGTCCCAGAGCCGAGAACACCGCGCGCGAGCTCTCGCTGCTGAAGACGACCGAGGAGGGGAGCTCGATGCCCTGGGGCAGATCGAGACCGGGCGGCGCCGCCACCAGAGATTGCTCGATGAGCGCCTCGAGGGCCGTCCGGCCTTCCGGTTGAGCCGCCAGCTCGGCACGCACGGCCTCCCGCGTCTCGCGGATGGCCCGGTCCAGATCGCCCATGCCGGGGTTCAGGTCGTACGCAATCTGGAACTCTTCCAGCGCCTCCCGCCAGCGCGCCAGCCGGGTGAGCCGCCGTCCCTCGGCGAAGTGCATCTGCGCGGCCCGGAGTCGCGCGCGGTCGAGCGCGAGTTGCGCGTTGCGATCGTGCGGCCGCTCCTGCAGCGCGCGCGTGTAGGCGACTACCGCCTGGTCGTAGTCGCGTTCGCGCTCGGCGCGTTGCCCCTCCCGCAGGGCGCCGGAGGTTGCACAGGCCGCCGTCGCCAGAGCCAGCGTCGCCACCAGCGCTCGGATGTCCACGCGCAACCCGCTAGCGGGCAAGGGGCTCCTCACTGATGACCTCGACGTCCGCGGGAACGTCGAACCCGAACAGGGTATCGGACAGACCCTGGTTCTGCATGACGTTGGACAACACGTAGGTGGAGACGCCGCCCTGGAAATCCGTGGTCGCGATCTCGAGAATGTCCAGACTCGTGCGGTCAACGGTCAGGATCAGGGATTCGTAACCGGCATCGCCCGCGACGGGCCTGAGCTCGATCGACCAGGCCCCGTCCGGCGGCGGCCCGGCCGCGTAGCGGGCGGTGAAGTCGCGGAGCAGGTCGCCCTCGCCGGCCAGCAAGGCGGCTGACGTGGACGCGCCCGCGCCGGCCGGCACCGGACTCACGATGACCTGGCGGTCGGCGGGAAACCAGGAATGGATTGTCGCGCCGTCGCTGACGAAGAGCTTCGGCTCCGGATCGACGTAGTCGAAACGCCACCGCCGCGGCTTCTTGACGTGCATCGTGCCACGCTCGACGTCGGTGGTCCGGAGCACGCCGCCGGCGTAGTGGTGCTCGAAGTCCGCGGAGAAATCCGCGATTCGGTCGTAGTGCGCCTGCAGGTTCGCCAGGAGCCGAGCGACCGGGGGCGCGGCGGGCGACTGCGCACCGGCTGCGACGGGCAGGGCACAAGCGACGACGAAGGCGAACGCGACGCGGGGACGGCGCACGGGCATCATGGACCTGTGCGCAATCGCACGGGCGCTATCCCTTGAGGGCGCCGGCAACCGGCGGCTTCTGCTTGGGCGCGTCCTTGCTCTCGGTGGGGAGCTTGGCCGCCATCCACTCCACGATACCTCCCTGGAGCACGCTGGCGCGGTGGCCCCGCCGGATCAATGCCGCGGCGACGCGGGCGCCGACGATCTCCTCGGGGTCGGAGTCGTACGTCACGATGTCCCGATCGAGCGGGAGCGACGACGACTCGAAGTCCGGTGGCGCGAGGCGAATCGCACCGGGCAGCCGGACCGTGCTGTGTTCGTACGGGTACTTCAGGCGCACGTCGACCAGTACGGGCGTGGTCGCTTCCCCGCTGTCGATGCGCGCCTGCAGGTCTTCCTTCGTTATGCGCGGAACGGGCATGGAACATTGTCGATGGCGGCCATCGACAGTGTCAAGGCGCGACCTTCGGTCGCGTTGGGAGTTTCGCTGCGCGAAACATCCTGGCGCGGCTTTCGGTCGCGTTGGGAGTTTCGCTGCGCGAAACATCCTGGCGCGACCCTTACGAGGATCCCGTCACGCGAGCGACGGCCCGCAGCACGGAGTCGTAGTCGTCGGGCAGCTCGACGGGCAGGTTGGCGAGACGCGGTTGGAGATCCGCCGCCGCCCGGTGGTAATCCAGCTTGAAGTCGGTGAACTTGAGCCCGTTCGCGGTCGATATCACGACGACACGGTCGGTCGAGGCGATCTCGCCGCGCGCCCGCAGCTTGGCAAGCACGGCGAGCGCGACTCCCGTATGGGGGCAGTTGTACATGCCGGTGCGGTCGGCGCGGGCGGATGCGTCGGCGAGCTCGGCTTCCGTGGCCTGCTCCACGATGCCGTCATAGCGCCGCAACGTGCGGATGGCTTTCGCGATCGAGACCGGGTTGCCAATCTGGATGGCCGACGCCTGCGTCGTCGCCGCCTTGATCGGCTCGAAGCGCCAGTCGTTCCGATACGCGCGATACAGCGGGTTCGCCGCGGCCGCCTGCGCGACGACGATGCGGGGGCGGCGGGCGGTCACGCCCAGAGCCTCCATCATGTCGAATCCGGCGCCGAGGGCGCTCACGTTGCCCAGGTTGCCGCCGGGAATGATGATGACGTCGGGCACCTCCCAGTCGAACTGCTGGACGATCTCGATGCCCACCGTCTTCTGGCCCTCCAGGCGGATGCTGTTCATCGAGTTGGCGAGATAGATGCCCTCCTCGGTCGAGAGCCGCTTGACGATCGCCATGCAGCCGTCGAAATCGGTGTCGAGCGCGAGCACGGTGGCGCCGTTCGACAACGGCTGCACGAGCTGGGCGGTCGAGACCTTGCCGCGCGGGAGGATCACGATGGCCGGAATGCCGCCGGCCGCGGCGTAGGCGGCCAGGGAGGCGGACGTGTCGCCGGTCGAGGCGCACGCCACCGCGCGGATCGCCACGCCCTGGCGCATCATCTGCCGCACCAGGGAGACCAGCACGGTCATCCCGAGGTCCTTGAACGAGCCGGTGTGGGAATTGCCGCAGAGCTTCACCCACAGATCGCTGACGCCGAGCTCCCGTCCGAACCGCTCCGCCCAGAAGAGGTTGGTTCCTCCCTCGTCCATGGACACGATGTTGTCCGCGTCAACGCCGGGGCAGACCCACTCCTTCTTGCCCCAGACGGAGGATCCGTACGGCCAGGTCGTGCGCTTGTAGCGCTCGTCGAACAGCCGCATCCAGGAGCCCGCCGAACGATCCCGGAGCGCGTCCAGGTCGTGCGACACCTCCAGCAGATCGCCGCACTTCGGGCAGCGATAAATCGGCTCGAGAAGGGAATGCGCGCCGGCGCAGCCCTGGATGCAGCGCAGCACGGCCCGGTACGGCGCACTCTTCGTCATCGTCATGACCGGCGGAGGAAGCGACTGGTGGACCGCATGGGACTCGAACCCACGACCTCCGCGTTGCGAACGCGGCGCT
>WTGR01000805.1 GCA_011523485.1 Acidobacteriota bacterium | reverse complement strand
ATGCCGGGTTCGCCGCCTACCGTATCGCCGATGTTGTGCGCTACTTTCCGCTCCAGTTCACGGCCCGCAAGGACATCCGCGGGGGTCGCCAGACCTTCGGCGGACAGCGGATGCCCCACAATCACGATTTCCTCAATCGCTGCGTCCGGCGCCTCTTCCGCCTCCTCCGCCTGTTCCTGTCCAAAACCCGCGGGCGCGCAGGCCAGCGCCCCGATAAATAAAACAATTCTCAAATAACTCATCCGCCGTCTCCTGATCCACCAGTCCCGTGCAACGCATCAGCGGATGCCGCGCACGCTGTTCAAAGGGTCAATCAGGAGATGGGCGGGGCCCGGGTGAGGCGAGGCTCAAACGGCCGGGATGCCGTAATGGGGGGTCGAGAGGCGACGGGCGCCGACACGCGCAACAGGCGCGAGCCGGGCTGATCTGAAACGGCTGGCGCAGCGTTGCCGGTATCGTTGACCTGGCTTACGGCGCATACTTCGCTGGCGCAATCCTCGCCGTGCCAGTGCCGATCCGCCTCCAGTGCGCCCGCATAAAGCAGCAAAACCGCAACGCAGGCAACTCCGCGAACACGGCATCGATTTTCAAGCAGCATGGCAAGCATGGCGCATTTCCCCCGCGCCGCAAGCGTAACACAATGCGGCCCGCGGCAGCCTTCCGGAATTGGGCATCCGCGCCAACCACGATTCCGCTGCCGATCGGCAATGAGCCCGATCCTGCATGACTCGCAAGTGTGCTGATCTCTTAAACTGTACCGGGGGGTGATATATGCAAACACTATGTTGTCGGCTCGCCTCGTGGCTGGTCGTCCTGTTGCTGGTTCCCTGGGTCGCCCGGGCGGCTCAGTCTGAATTGCCGGGATTCACGCCGGCGGATCCCGTGCTTGCGCGGTTCGTACAGACCGTCGTTGAGGCGAACCCCCGCGTACGGGCCGCTAGGGCCGCCCTTGAGGCGAGCAGTGCGTATCGCGATGCGGCGTCACGCCCTCTCTACAATCCGGAACTCAGTCTCGAGGCCGAAAACGCCGACGCCGATACGCGCGCGCTCGGAATCAGTCAGACAATCGACTGGGGCGGCAAGCGCAGCGCGCGTACCGCGGTTGCCGAGTCGGACCGCCTGGTGGCGGAAGCGGAGTATCTCGCCACGCGATGGAACGTCGCCGTGGAACTGCTCAACGGCCTGGCGCTGCATCAGACCGGTATCGAGCGCGACCGGCTGGCAGAGTCCCGCGAACAACTGATGGAAGACTTTGCGGCGCTCGCACAGCGGCGCTTCGATGCCGGTGACCTGAGCCGGGTGGAGTTCGATCTCGCCCGGCTTTCGGGCACGGACGCGCGCATCCAAAAAGCGACCGCCGCGGCCACGTCGGCGGAAGCCCGCCAGGCCGTGAGAAATCTGACGCCGCAATCGCCCGCCACTGAATGGCCGGCGCTGCCGGCGTCACTGCCGGGCATAACCTCGGGCGCCGATCCTCGATCGCTGGTTCCGGCGTTGCCGGAAGTCCTCGCCGCCCGGCGTCAGGTCGAATCCGCGGATGCGCTGGTCGAACTCAGACGGCGCGAGCGCCGACCGGACGCCACGCTGAGTCTTGCGGGAGGGGAGGAAGACGGCGAGACCCTGATCGGGCTCAGCGTCACTGTCCCGTTCTTTGTCCGCAATCGCTTCAACCACGAAGTGACGGCGGCGCTGGCCGAGCGCAGCCAGGCGCAACGGATTGCCGACGATGTTACGCAGCGCGCCCACGCGCGGCTGATCGGCGCCGCCGAGCGCTACGAGCTGTCGCGCGTCGCCTGGGAAGATTGGGAATTGACCGGGCAAGCGAGCCTGACAGGCCAGACGGAGCAATTGCAACTGCTCTGGCAGGCCGGTGAACTGAGCACGACGGATTACCTTGTGCAGTTGACCGCCACGATCGACGTGCAGGAAAGCGCTCTTGACTTGCGCCACGCCCTGTGGCGCGCCTGGTTCGAATGGTTGGGGGCGTCCGGCCAGGTGGACGCCTGGCTCAGCCAGGGAAGTATCCGATGAATCGCCTGAGATTGTGGGCGCTGTGTTTGTGCCTCGCGGTCCTCGCCCCCGCCTACGCTCAGGAAGCGGACCACGATGAGCACGGCGAAGAAGAAGAGGGCAGCGCCATCAGCATGACCCTCGACGAGCGTGCATCCGCGGGCATCGTGGTCGAAGCCGTTGCCCGGCGCGCGTTGAGCGAATCCCTGCGCGTGCCCGGCGAGGTCGTCGTTAACGCTTACCGCTCGGCGCGAGTCACGACTCGCATTACCGCTCAGGTGGTTGCCCGGCACGTGCGTCTGGGCGATCACGTCGAAGCCGGCCGGAGGCTGCTGACCCTCTCAAGCGTCGAGATGGCCGAAGCGCAGGGCGAACTGATCGTCGCCGACCGCGAATGGCAACGCGTCAGATCGCTCGGCCGGGAAACGGTGTCCGCAGCGCGCTACAGCGAAGCGCAGGTCGCCCAACAACAGGCGTTCGGCAAAGTGGTGGCCTACGGCATGACGGAAGCGCAAGCGGTGGCGCTGATGCAATCCGACGACGCGAGCCGCGCCACGGGCGTGTTCGATCTGGTGGCGCCGCAGGCCGGCACGGTGTTGCAGGACGATTTCATCGTGGGCGAACTGATCGAGCCGGGCCGCGTGCTGGTCGACCTCAGCGACGAATCGGTGGTCTGGGTGGAAGCGCAAACGGTACCGAGCGCATTGCCGGAATTCGATGACGGCGCCAGGGCGCGCGTCAGTCTCGACCGCATCGTCTGGATCGAAGGCACGGTCATTCAGCGCCAGCACCTTCTGGACGAGTCCACGCGCACGCAGGGCTTTCGCATCGAAGTGGACAACTCCGACGACCGGCTGCATCCCGGCCAGTTCGTCGAGGTGGAGATTGAAACCGGCACGAGTGCGCCGGTGCTGGCCGTCCCGAGCACGGCCGTGACCCTGGTTGCCGGAGCACCGGCGGTCTTCAGGCTCGAGAACGGTATGGAGTTTCACGCCGAGGCAATCGATGCGGGACCCACCGTGGGCGACTGGACGGTCATTCGCGGCGGGCTTTCGGCGGGTGACGAAGTGGCCGTGGGCGGCGTGTTCCATCTCAAGTCGCTGCTGCTGAAGTCTTCGATCGGCGAAGGCCATGCGCACTAGCGGCGGCGTCGCATAGTGCCGACACGCGCCGGGGGATTCAGATGTTAGAGAAGCTTGTCGAAGCCTCGCTGCGTTATAAGTTCCTCGTCCTCATCGTCTTCGGGGTGGTCGCGTTCATGGGCTGGCGGGCCGTGGTGACGGTGCCCATCGATGCCTTTCCCGATGTCACTCCCGCGCAGGTCAACATCTACACCGAGTCGCCGGGACTCGCCGCGGAGGACATCGAGCAGTTGCTGACCTTTCCGATCGAGTCCGGCCTGGCGGGGCTGCCCGGCGTGCAGGAGATACGTTCGGTCAGCCTCTTCGGCCTTTCGTACGTTGCCGTCTATTTCGATGACGGCATGGACATCTATTTCGCGCGCCGCCTCGTGATGGAACGGCTGCAGGAGGTCGGCGACCGCATCCCGGAAGGCTACGGCACGCCCGAGATGGGGCCGAATACGTCGGGACTGGGCCAGGTGTTCTGGTACACGCTGGAACGCGCCGACGAGCGGCTCAACGCAGCGGTCACCGACATGGATCTGCGCACCCTGCACGACTGGAGCGTGCGTCTGATCCTTCGCACCGCGCCGGGCGTCGACGACGTGATTTCCTGGGGCGGCCAGGAGCGGCAGTTCCAGGTCGTGATCGATCCCTTCAGCCTCATCAAGTACGACCTGACCTTCACCGAGGTCATGGAAGTCATCGAGCAAAACAACCGGCAGGTGGGCGGCGGGTACGTCAACCTCGGCGCCGAACAGTACCTGGTGCGCGGCCTGGGCCTGGTCGAAGACGAGCGCGACATCGGCAGCATGGTGGTCAAGGTCGAAGACGGCATACCCGTTTACCTGCGCGACCTCGCCGACATCAGGCAGGGCGGGGCCTTGCGTTTCGGCGCGGTCACCCGCGACGGCAAGGAGGTCGTGCTCGGCATGGCGCTCTCCCGCATGGGCGAGAATGCGAAGGACGTCGTCGAGGCGGTGAAGGATAAGGTCGGGATCGTCGATCAGTCCTTGCCGGAAGGGGTCACGCTGCGGCCGGTTTACGAGCGCACGGACCTGGTGGAGGCGGCCATCGGAACGGCGGTCGCGGCGTTGGTCGAAGGCTCTATCCTGATCGCGATCGTGTTGTTCCTGCTCCTCGGCGAGTTGCGCTCGGCCCTGGTCGTTATCGCCGCCCTGCCGCTCGGGATGCTCATCGCATTCATCTTCATGGGCGAAGCGGGCCTGTCCGCCAATCTCATGTCGCTGGCGGGTCTCGCCGTCGGAATCGGCATAATGATCGACGGCGCCGTGGTGATGGTCGAGAACTCGTTCCGCATCATGGCGGAGCGGAAGGAGTCGGGCGAGCCCGTCGATCGAACCGCCGCGGTGATGGCGGCCGCGCGCGAGGTCGCCAACCCGGTTTCCTTTGCAATCCTCATCATCATTGTCGTCTTTCTGCCGTTGTTCGCGCTGGAAGGCCTCGAAGGCAAGCTGTTCAAGCCGATGGCCTTCAACATCAGTTTCGCGATGGCCGGTTCGCTGGTTCTGACGCTCACGCTGATTCCGATATTGGCCGCATTGATTCTCAAACCCAGGGAAGAGAGCGACACCTGGCTGGTCCGCGTAATCAAGGCCCGCTATCTGCCGCTGCTCGAGTGGTCGCTCGGCCGGAAAAAGATCGTCGTAGCCGGTGCGGCCGGGTTGCTTGCCGCCAGCCTGGCGCTGTTTCCGCTGCTGGGAAAGGAATTCATGCCGCAGCTTCAGGAGGGCTCGATCATGTGGCGCGTAACCTCGATCCCTTCGGCGTCACTGGATCAATCCATCGAGATATCCAAGGACATCGAGCGGGCGCTCTCGAAATTCCCGGAAGTCAGCACCACGGTGGCGATGATCGGGCGCGCGGAAAAGGGCGAAACGGCTGACGCGAACTACATGGAGATCTACACCGAGCTCAGGCCGGAAGACGAGTGGCCGGGCGATCGCGACATCGGGGAGCTTGCGGAGGCGATGCGCGAAGAACTTGAACGGGTCGTGCCTACAGCGGTCGTGGCCTTTACCCAGCCGATTCAGATGCGGGTCGAGGAATTGATTTCCGGTGTCCGCGCGACCCTCGCTGCGAAGATCTACGGGGAGGACCTGTCGGAACTGGATCGCCTGAGCGGGGAAATCAAGGACATCATCGCCACGGTTGAAGGCGTCGCCGACCTTTCGCTCGAAGCCAACGTCGGCAAACCGCAGATCCGGATCCGGGTCAAACGCGATCAGCTTGCGCGATTCGGACTGAACGCCGATGAGATCCTGGTCGTCGTGCGCAACGGTATCGGCAACGAGCCGGTTTCCACGCTGATCGACGGCGTGCGCCGCTTCGACATTACCGCCCGGCTCGACGACGCGTCGAAAGCCTCGGTGCAGTCCATTCAGCGCATCCCTTTAAGAACCAGCAGCGGCGCGATCGTGCCGCTCTCGGCCGTGGCCGACGTCAGCGTGGCGGAAGGCTATTCCTTCATTCGACGCGAACAGCTGCAGCGATACGCCGTCATCCAGATGGACGTACGCGGCCGCGATATCGACGGCTTCGTGCGCGACGCAAATACCGCGATCGACAACCGGATCGACCTGCCGCCCGGTTACTGGATCGAGTGGGGCGGCGCATTCGAAAACCAGCAACGCGCCCTGGCGCG
>WTGR01000339.1 GCA_011523485.1 Acidobacteriota bacterium | reverse complement strand
CCAAGAACCCCGACGACCTGAGCCGCTTCTTCGTGCGCCGGCGCGACGACGACGCGTACTGGCTGGATCAGCTCGAGCCGGTAGAGGCCGAGCTCGCCTACGCCGACTGAACGCCGGCATGGCGACGGAGACGGAGTTCCGCAGCACGTCGAACGGAGCCGAGACCGTCATCCACCGGCGCGACTGCGTCGCCGGCATGCGAGAGTTGCTGGATCCGGAATCGGTCGACGTCGTCGTCACGTCGCCGCCCTACAACCTGGGGATCGCCTACCGTTCCTACGACGACACCGTGCCGCGGACGGAGTACCTGGACTGGATTGCGCCCTGGGGCGACGCCGTGTACCGGGTACTGACACGACGTAGCGGTTCACTCTTCCTGAACATGCCCCAGCCGGGTGTTACCCGAGGCGTCGCGCCAGAGCGGTGTCGCCGGGCACCGGGCCTACTGGACAGGAAAGCTGGCGAGGATCGGTCGCGAGCAACGTGGGGTGTCGTTGGATCTGTACGTCCCGCTCTCCTGCGTCCGGGGTTTTCGCCCGCTTGACACCGTCGGGGTCCGTGAAGAGAATTCGTCGTCCCTCGTTCTCGACTGTCCGACCAGCTCGGCTGGCGCGACTGCTTCAGTTCCTCCCCACAGGAGATACTCCCCGTGCCCACGATCAACCTGAACGCTGATGAGCGCGCCGCGCTGAACGAGCCTCTCGCTGGTCAGGGCGGCTTCCAAACACTGCTCAAACGCCTTCGTTCCGCCGTTCAGCCCAACGGAGAGCTGGAACTAACCGACTCGGATGTCGCCACGATTCGTCAGTACCGCACCGAGTACGGGGTGGTGGCTGGCAGGAGCGCCTCGATCGCATCTTTGCGCGGACCCTCGGTCCGTTCGCGTAGACCGACCGCCGCTGCGTCCATGGACCCGGATCCGCCTGACCCGACCCGCTGTGCCATTTGCGGGCGTCCCGTGCTGGACTTGTCCTGGATGGAAGAGCGGTTCCCAGTTCTTCGTTGAAGCCCTGGGTGCACGACGTTCACGATCACTGGCTCGCTGGCTGCTCGTTTCCGTTGCGCCCTCCATCCTAATGAGCGTCGACACGTTGATCGCCCGTCGCGGTACTTGCGCCACGCCGGCGACGACGATGATCGCGAGCTGACTGAGGACCCCGGCAAAGGATGGCCGCGGAAGCTCCCGATTGAGGGTTGTACCGGCGCTCGTTTTTTGGTACCGTCCCGCCATGAGCAGCCTCACTCTTCCCCGGAACGTTCAGTTCATCTACGAGGAGCACCTCGCTCGCATCGAGGCGCGGTCGCTGGGCTGCGCCGATTGGACCCGCGATGAGGACAATCCGTGGCGCGCACGTGTGCACGTCAACGGGACCGGCCCTGACGTCCTCAATCGTGCCGCATACGTGGCCACCCTCGACGGAGCCCCGACGGTCTACGAGCAGCTCATTCGTCCCGCGTATCAGGGCGGTCACTTCAACCGCACGCGGTCCGTCAACCAGTACCTGACGCACTGGATCTACCCGTACCGTGGCAAGTTCCACCCTCAGATGGTTCGTGCGTTGCTCAACATCCTCGGCGTTCGCCCGGGCTCTCTCGTCCTCGATCCCTACGTGGGTAGCGGCACGACCGCTCTCGAGGCTTCGTTGCTCGGCATCGACTGCGTTGGCGTTGACGTCTCGCCGCTTTGCGTCCTCCTGACGCGTGTCAAGACCGCTTCGGTCCACGCTGTCGACGCCATCCGTGCCCGCGTTCTCGCTCTTCTCGACGAGCACGCTCTCGACCCTCTTGATCCGTCGATCGCTCGCGCCGATGACCCTGTCGTCGCCGATTTCTTGCAGATCGCGCGTATGGTCACTCTCAGCGACGTCTCGCGCCGCAAACGTGACGGCCGTGCGTCGCTTCGCAAGAACCTGCGGGCGATGCTTGAGTCTGTCGAGGCGCACGCTACCGCGCTCGACCGCTTTCACATCGCCCCTGGTGCCGTTTCCGCGGTCCTTGGCGACTCCCGTGCCCTCGGCGCCGCTGGCGTCGAGGACGCCTCGGTCGACGCTGTCGTCACGTCTCCGCCGTATTCGATTGCCTTGGACTATGCGAAGAACGACGAGCACGCGCTCGACGCCCTGGGCGTCAATCTCCAGGTGCTCCGCAGGGAGATGACCGGCGTTCGTGGCCGCGGGCCATCCAAGAAGCTCGCGCTCTACAACGCGGACCTGCAGCAGATGTTCCGTGAGGTCGCTCGCGTCTTGAAGCCTGGTGCTGCGGCCGCGTTCGTCATCGGTAACGCGACGGTTGATCGCAGCGAGTACACGACGACCGAGCACATGGGCGATTGGGCGGTCAGTGCCGGCCTGGAACGCGAGCGCGAGATCCCGAAGATCGTGTTCGGGCTCTACAACGTCATTCAGGACGAGAAGATCCTTCTCTTTCGGAAACCTTCGGCGTGAACGGGCTCGCTCATTGAGTTCGTCTCCCGGCGGCTCTCGGAGCCGTCGTTCGTCCTCTCCGTTCCAGGATGGGCCCGCTACGGCGTCGGACCTGTCTGGCCTGTCAGCCGAAACTACACCGCGTCTACTGGCGATTCCGTTCGTCTTGCGAACGGGTTCGTGCCCTACCGGACGATCAAGAGCCGCGACAGAGATCGTCCGCATCCGGCGACCTTCCCCGTCCGCATACCGATCATGTGCGCCCGCCTGCACGGTCTCGAGCGCGTGACGAAGATGATGGATCCCTTCCTCGGTCTCGGACATAGCGCCCTGGCGTGCAGGGTCCTCGGCGTGCCCTTCGTCGGTTTCGAAAGCGACGAAGGCTATTTCGCGGAGGCGCGGCGGCTGATCGAGTCGTTCGAGCCTGAAGCCGTGGACGCGCTCCCCGCGGACCGGGGCCAGCCGGCGCTGTTCTGACACGAAGCCCGAGCAGGCTCATCTGCGGCGTCCACCGCTGCCGGGATCCAGGGTGGATCACGCCAGTATCCGGAACCCCTCCAGATCCGCGACCGACAAGAGCCGCTGATCCCGACAGGCGAACGTGAGCGGTCCGGCTAGCTGTTCCTGGACCAGGAGTGCCGCACCGAGCTGTCCCGCATCGGCCGCGCGCAGCACGTGCCTCGCCAACAGCGCATCCGCTCGGGCCCGGACCGCCAGTACTTCGGTCACTTCGTCCCAGCGATCGGCGAGGACCCTGAGCCGTTCCAGCAGTTCGCGGCGCTGCGGGCGCGAGATCGAGCCTTCGCGGGTCCGTCGCTCGATCGCGCCCGTGATCTCGGTGCGTGTCCAGACCCACGTGACGATGTGGTCGTCCTCGGACAGCCAGCCGCGAACCAGCTCGCTGTCGGCTTCGCCGACAAGCAGAGGAACGAGCGCCGAAGCATCCCAGTACCTCAAATCCGATCCGCCCGGTCCTCGGCCAGCGCTTCCGAGAGGGTGACCGGCAACGCCAGCGGCTCTGACTCCAGTATCGCCGCGGCGCCTCCCGCACCCGGCTTCAACAGGCCGGCGGCGATCAGCCGTTCGCGGACTCCCCGGCCGTCTCTGGCTTCGGGAGGCACGAGTCTCGCGACGGGCGCACCTCGGTCGAGAACCTCCACCTCTCCGCCGCGACGGACTTCTCGAAGATAGCGGGACAGGTGCGACTTCAACTCGGATACCGATGCAGTGCTCATCGTGACCAGTATGGTCTCCATGCGCAGGTCATGCAAGTCATCCTTGCTACAGCCCGAACAGGTTCTTCTGCAGCTTCGACAGTCCCTGCTCGCTCGCCCACAGATCGAGATCCAAGGATGCCAGCTCGTCAACCACCGGCACGGCGAGCCCAAACTCGCGCAGGTCCACCGCCTTGATATACGTCCGGCAGGTCCCGCACTCCTCCACGCGAATGTGCGGCCACGACTCCGAGACGTGATGCGGGCGCTTCTCCGCCCTCTCCTCCCCGCACGCCGGGCAGCGCGTTCTCGGGAACGTCCACTCGGTCAGGCACAGCGCGCAGAGCAGCGTCCGGCGTCCCTTGATCTCCGGCTCGTCGCGGAGCACGGCGGCGACAGGTGCCGCCCCGCAATAGGGACATGCCGCGCGGGAGTTATCGCTCCCGGCAACGGGGCCGTCACCGACCGCGGCGCGGTCCCCCGAGAAGTCGAGATCAGTCTGGCTGGCGAGAGCCTCCGCTACTGGCTGGACGAAGGCGAGCGGGAAGAACTCCAGAGCTGCGGCGTCACAACCGATTCGGGCCGCGACCGCGTCGACCGGCTCCCGGGCCAATACCGCGCTCAACAGCGCCGACATCGCGGCCGGCTCGGTCAGCAGCCGCTCCGCGATCGCCCTCAGCACATCGGTCGCCGACGCCGGTACGGCGCGGACGAAACGCGAGAAGTCCCGATCCCGGGATCTCTCCGGAAGACGCCCCAGGCGCAGTCGCGGAGCGCTGCCGTCGGCTGCTTCAACCGCCTCGAGCCAGCGCGACTTCAACGCCTTGGCATACAGCGGCTCCTGCAAGGCCAGTACATCGTCATAGAACGCCAGCAGCTCCGCAGTGTGCGGACGCTCGGCGCTCAGGCGCGCGACGCGCTGCCGGCGTCGTGACCAGACTGCGGACGGGGTCATGATTCGGGAGCTTCCCGCCAGTCCTCCAGGCTCAGCCGATCTATCCGGCCGAACTCGCGCACGTTGTTCGTCACGAGCACCAGTCCGAGAGACATGGCATGCGCCGCGATGAGCATGTCGTTGGGACCGATAGGCCGGCCGCGCCGTTCGAGGTCGGTACGCACCTTTCCGTAGGACGCCGCTGCCGCGGAATCGAATGCCCGACAGGAGATCTCTGCGGTCAAGGCATCGAGCATCCGGTGGTTGCGCCGCGGCTGTGCGCTCTTGTCGGCCCCGTAGCGTAGTTCCGCCACGACCACGGACGACAGGCACACCATGGCGGGGCCGAGCGTGCGCAATCGGGCGGCGACCGACGGATATCGGCCGGTCAAGTAGTCGACGCAGACATTGGTGTCGAGCAGGTATCTCATTCGTCGAAGTCCGGTCCCGGCTCGACAGGCGGCAGATCGGATGGGTAAGGGAAGTCGCTCGCCGCGCCCGCAAGCTCCAGAAACGCAGCGGTCCAGGCCGGGCGGCACGGCTCGAGGATCACTCGACGGCCCTCCCTGGAGATGACCACCTCGTCCTGTCCCTCGAAGCGGTATCCCTTCGGCAACCTGACGGCCTGGCTTCCGCCGTTCTTGAACAACTTGGCGCGATCAACCATACGCTCCCCTGGATCATCACCGCAGATGGCTACAAATAGTATATACAAATGAAGGTGCCGCGTGGAGCCGCCGCACCTCTCCCTGCGGCTCCACGGTCACCCGTCGGTCCGAGAGCACGATGCGGGCTCCCGGCGATGACAAGGGGCGCTCGCCCGTCGCGGAATACGCGCGCCGCCGCTACGACGGGAGCTGGTTCACAGCTCTAGGATCGCGTCTGCTCTTCGTGCCAGCCCGGATGGTGGTGCCGGGCCCAGCGCTCGGTCACCGTCCCGTCGATCATCGCGCGGGCCGTGCCGGGATAGGCGATGGTGCCGAGGTAGACGTGGACGATCAGCAGCAGGCCGCCGCCGAGGGTCGCGAAGTAGTGCGCCAAGCGCATCCACTGCAGCAGGGTGGCGCCGAACGACTCGGGGAACCAGAGGGGAACACCGCTGACGACGAAGACGACGGCCAGCACCCCCTGGAGCCAGAAGAACATCTTCTGGCCGGCGTTGTACTTGCCGGCCGGCGGCACGTTGGCCGAATCCCGGGTCGCGTACGCGCGCACCGCGCGCAGCCAGCGCCAGTC